>NZ_LZKF01000250.1:0-73819 GCF_001672665.1 Mycobacterium sp. E2238
CCCGGCCGGAATGCTCAAGGCGCGACGGGAAAGTGAAGCGCTGGCCGCCAGTGCCGCGCGTGAGGGAACGGCACCGCAATGAGCCAACTGAAGATCACCCAGGTGCGCAGCACCATCGGGGCCCGCTGGAAGCAGCGGGAGAGCCTGCGCACCCTGGGCCTGCGACGGATTCGCCATTCGGTGATCCGTGAGGACAACCCACAGACCCGCGGCCTCATCGCGGTGGTCAATCACCTCGTTGAGGTGGAGGAGACACAGTGACCATCAAGCTGCACGATCTGAAGCCCGCGCCCGGGTCCAAGACCGCCCGCACCCGCGTCGGTCGCGGTGAGGGCTCGAAGGGCAAGACCGCCGGCCGCGGCACCAAGGGCACCAAGGCCCGCAAGAACGTGCCGGCCACCTTCGAGGGCGGCCAGATGCCGATTCACATGCGGCTGCCCAAGCTCAAGGGCTTCCGCAACCGGTTCCGCACCGAATACGAGGTCGTCAACGTCGGCGACCTCAACCGGCTGTTCCCCCAGGGCGGCTCCATCGGTGTCGACGAGCTGGTCGCCAAGGGTGCGGTCCGCAAGAACTCGTTGGTCAAGGTCCTCGGCGACGGCAAGCTGACCGTCAAGCTCGAGGTCTCCGCGCACAAGTTCAGCGGCAGCGCGCGGGAGAAGATCACCGCCGCGGGCGGCTCGGTCACCGAGCTCTGATCAGCCAAGCCGCGGAATCACTTCCGCGGCAAGGCGTTCCATCTGCTCGCGGTTCTCTGGAACGTCGACGCCGACCGGATTGAGCAACAGGTACTCGGCGCCGGCGTCGATCACCTCGCGCAGCCCGCGTGCCACGTCGTCGGGTGTGCCCGACACCGGAACGTCTTCGACGCCGGGCATCTTGCCGTAGATCCGCCGCAGGCCGGCCAGCACGCGCTCGCGTGCCCGCGCCGCGTCGTCGTCGACCATCAGGTAGACGCGCTTGCCGATGGTGAAATGGGTTGGGTCCTTTCGTTGTTCGTCGAGTTCGCGGCGCACCACGGTCACCGCCCCGGCGAACGCCTGGGTGGTCGACGAACCGGCGCCCATGAAGGAGTCGCCGTGGCGCACCGCCCTGGCCAGGGCCTTCGGCGCCAGGCCGCCGAACCAGATGGGCGGGTGCGGCCGCTGTACCGGCTTGGGCGCGATCGGCACGTCGTCGACGTCGCGGAACCGGCCATGGAACGTAACCCGGGCTTCGTCTGACCAGGCGGCCTTCATCAGCTTCAGACCCTCGGTGAAATACGAGATGTACGTTTCCTTTTCGACGCCGAACGCGGCGAACCTGCGAAAACCGCCGCCCGTCCCGACGCCGACGTCCAGCCGGCCGTGGCTGAGCCGGTCGACCGCGGTGACGGAAGAGGCCAGCTGCAGCGGATCGTGCAACGACGTCACCAGCACGGCGACGCCCAGACGCAGGCGCTCGGTGCAGGCCGCGCAGTAGGCCAGCAGCTCCAGCGGCGCCAGCAGCGGTGCGTCCCCGATGATCTGCTCGAGCACCCAACCCCCCTCGAACCCGAGCTCCTCGGCCCGAAGCAGGTACGCCCGCAGGCCTTCGGCGTCGAACCGGTCGTAGTCGAATTGGGGGATGGCGATGGAGAACCTCACCCCATCACCGTACGGCGGCGGTGTCGGTACGCTGCAAACATGTTCGCCTTCCTGCCCTCGATGCCCGGGGTCGACGACGTCCGCGCGTTGGCCGTACGAGTCGACACCGCCCGCCACCACGGCGTACCCAATGGCTGTGTCCTCGAGCTCGACCTGCGGTCGGCGCCGCCGGAGGCGACGGGGTTCGACCTGCTCGCGATCCTCACCGGCGGCAGGCCGATGGCGCTGCGCGACGCGGTCGCCGCCATCCACCGCGCGGCCGAGGACCCGCGGGTCGCCGGGCTGATCGCGCGGGTCCAACTTGCGGCCTCACCGCCGGCGGCGGTGCAGGAGCTGCGTGAGGCCATCGCCATGTTCACCGCCGCCAAGCCGTCGCTGGCCTGGGCGGAAACCTACCCGGGCACCCTGTCCTACTACCTGGCCTCGGCGTTCGGCGAGGTCTGGATGCAGCCGTCGGGAAGCGTGGGGCTGATCGGCTTCGCGAGCAACGAAACCTTCCTGCGCGACGCGTTCGACAAGGCGGGGATCGAACCCCAATTCGTCGCGCGCGGCCAATACAAGTCGGCGGCAAACCGTTTCACCGAACACGGCTTCACGACGGCCCACCGCGAGGCCGTCACCCGGATGCTGGAAAGCCTGCAGCAGCAGGCGTGGCAGGCGATCGCCGAATCGCGCAAACTCGACGCCGGCGCGCTCGACGCGCTGGCCGACCGCGCGCCGCTGCTGCGCGACGACGCCGTGTCCGCCGGGCTGCTAGACCGGATCGGATTTCGCGACGAAGCCTACGCCCGCATGGCGGAACTGGTTGGGGTGAAGGATGTTTCGGATGAGACCGACCCGCCGCGGCTGTACCTGGCGCGTTACGCCGGTGCGGCCCGCCCCCGGCTGACTCCGCCCAAGCCGCCGGTGCCCGGCCGCCGGCCCAAGCCGACCCTGGCCGTCATCACCGTCGACGGCATGATCGTCGACGGACGCGGTGGGCCGCAGTTCCTGCCGTTGGGCACTTCGACCGCCGGCGGCGACACCATCGGGGCGGCGCTGCGGGAGGCCGGCGCCGACGACTCGGTGTCCGCGATCGTGCTGCGGGTGAACAGCCCGGGCGGCACCATCACGGCGTCGGAGAGCATCTGGCGCGAGGTGACCCGCGCCCGCAAGCGGGGCAAGCCGGTGGTCGCTTCGATGGGCGCGGTCGCCGCGTCCGGCGGTTACTACGTCTCGATGGGGGCCGACGCGATCGTCGCCAACCCGGCGACGGTCACCGGTTCGATCGGCGTGATCACCGGCAAGCTGGTGATCCGCGATCTGTTGGAGCGGTTGGGGGTCGGGTCGGATACCGTGCGCACCAACGCCAATGCCGACGCCTGGTCGATCGACGCACCGTTCACGCCGGAGCAGCAGGCGCATCGCGAAGCCGAGGCGGACCTGTTCTACGCCGACTTCGTGCAGCGGGTCGCCGAAGCCCGCAACCTGACCGCCGAGGCGGTCGATCGTGTTGCGCAGGGACGGATTTGGACCGGCGCCGACGCGCTGGACCGCGGCCTGGTCGACGAACTCGGCGGGTTCCGCACCGCCGTGCGCCGGGCCAAAGTCCTCGCCGGCCTCGACGAGGACAGCGACGTCCGCATCGTCAGTTATCCGGGCTCGTCGCTGCTGGACATGGTCCGGCCGCGCGCATCGTCGCAACCCGCCGCCGCATCGCTGCCGGACGCACTGGCCGCGCTGCTGGGCCGCACGGTCACCGGTGTCCTGGACAACGTCGAGCACACGCTGAGCGGCGCCAGCGCGCTGTGGCCGGGGCCGTCGCGGTTCTAAGCGCTAAGCGGTGAGCCCGCCGCTGATGAATATGATCTCGCCGAGCGGGTCGTCGTTTTGCGGGGGCGGCGCCTCGATGCCCTGGCGGCGGAACAGTTCCGTGCGGGTGGTGCCCTCGACGTTCCACCGCTTGGACCGCAGATAGTCCAGGACGTGGTTGCGTTCGCCGGCGTAGACCAGCGACGCCATGTCGATGTCCACGCCGTGGTCGCGGAAGGAACCGGACATCTCCCGCACCCGGTCCGCATCGAAATCGACGATGCCGGGCACGAATTCGGTGGCGATCGTGCTCCCGGGCGCGCTGAGCGCGGTGATGTTGTCGAACAACCGGTCCTGGGCGTCCGGCGGCAGGTAGATCAGCAGACCCTCGGCCAGCCACGCCGTCGGCGCCGTCGTATCGAACCCGGCCGCTTTCAGGGCGGCCGGCCAGTCGGCGCGCAGGTCGATCGGCACGGTGCGCCGCGTCGCGGTCGGTTCGGCACCGATGCCGGCCAACGTGCCCGTCTTGAATTCGATGACGCGGGGCTGGTCGATCTCGTAGACCACCGTGCCGTCCGGCCACGGCAGCCGGTAGGCGCGCGCGTCCAACCCCGATGCGAGGATGACCACCTGCCGGATTCCGCCGCCGGTGGCGTTGACGAAGTAGTCGTCGAAATACTTGGTGCGCACGGCCATTCCGTCGACCATCGCCTGCATGCGCACCTGCGACGCGTTCTCGATCGCGTCGAGGTCGAGCTCGCCGTCCATCATCTTGGTGAAAAAATCGACCCCCACCGCGCGCACCAGCGGCTCGGCGAACGGGTCGTGGATCAGGCCGCGGGGATCCTTCGTCGCCATGGCGCGGCCGGCGGCCACCATGGTCGCGGTGGCGCCCACACTGGACGCCAGATCCCACTCGTCGTCGTGAGCGCGTGACATAGGTGAGACCCTAGCCAACCCGCTACGCCAGCGTCGCGGCGACGTAGCTCAGCTCGCCGAAGGTGGCCGACATCTCGTCCTCGGGAAATTCAAAGCCGTTCTGCGCGTACAATTCCCGGGCCGGGTGGGTCTCCACCTGCCAGCCGTGGGTTTTCAGGTAGTCGACGACGACGTTGCGTTCGCCCCGGTAGAAGAGGTCGGCCGCGTTGAGGTTGAAGCCGAAGCGCTGCCACCTTTCGCTGATGCGCTGCAACCTCTCGTCGGAGAAGGCGTTGGGGTCGGGCACGTGTTCGGTCGCCACCCGGCTGCCCGGCGCGCTGAGCGCGGTGATGTTGTCGAACAACCGGTCCTGCGCCTCGGGCGGGAGGTAGGGCAGCAGGCCCTCCGCGCTCCACGCGGTCGGCCGCGTCACGTCAAACCCGCCTTCGCGCAACGCCGCCGGCCAGTCGTCACGCAGGTCGATGGCGATCGCGCGGCGCTCGGCCGTCGGGGCGGCGCCGAGGCCGGCCAGCGTGTCGGTCTTGAACGCGATGACCTGCGGCTGGTCGATCTCGTAGACAACGGTGCCCGCCGGCCACCGCAACCGGTAGGCGCGGGTGTCGAGGCCGGACGCCAGGATCACCGCCTGCCGCACACCATCTTTGGTGGCGCCGGTGAAGAAGTCGTCGAAAAACCGGGTGCGAACGGTGATCTGCTCGGCCCGGGCCTTGCGGTTGAACAGCGGGTCGTCCTCGAAATCGACCTGTCCGTCGACGATGCGGATGAAGGGCTCCAGGCCGACGGCGCGGACCAGCGGTTCGGCCAGCGGGTCGTCGAGCAATGCGTCGGGTCCCTGTGACGCCACCGCGCGGGATGCGGCGACCATGGTGGCCGTCGCTCCCACGCTGGATCCGGGTCCCCAGCTGTCGCCTTCGGTACGTCCCGATTCCACAGTCATGCAAAGGCTCCTATTTCTTGTCCAGTGTGCCGCTTACGTAAAGCATCTCGCCCATGCGGATGTCGTCGTCCTCGAGCGGCGGAAGCCCGTTGGCCGAGAACAGCTCCTGGATGCTGACGCCGTTCAGCGACCAACCGCGCTCGCCGAGGTAGGGGGCGGCCTCGTTGCGTTCCCCGAAGTAGACGAGCCCCGCCATGTCCAGGTCGAAACCGTGCGCACGCCAGCGTTCGGAGATGTGCTGCATGCGTTCCTTCAGCTTGTCCTCGTCCCCGGGCTCGGGGTTGGGTGCGCTCTCGACGGCCAACCGGCTGCCCGGCGCGCTGAGTTCGGTGATGGTGTCCAGCAGGCGATCCTGCGCCTCAGGGGGCAGGTACCCCAGCAGGCCCTCGGCGCTCCACGCGGTCGGCTGGGCCGGGTCGAATCCTGCGGCGCGCAACGCGGCCGGCCAGTCGTCGCGCAGGTCGACGGCCACCACTCGCCGGTCGGCAGTGGGCGCGGCGCCCAGGTCGGCCAGCGTGCGCGACTTGAAGTCGATCACCTGGGGCTGGTCGACCTCGTAGACGACGGTCCCGGCGGGCCACGCCAGCCGGTAGGCGCGGGCGTCCAGCCCCGAGGCCAGGATCACCGCCTGCTTGATGCCGGCACGCGTCGCGTCCAGGAAGAACTCGTCGAAAAACTTCGTGCGCACGGCCATGTTGTCGGCCATCCGGGACATCGCGCCGGCGGATCCGGTCGCGCCGTCGTGCGCGTCGTTCAGCTCGTCCGGGTTCATCTCGCCGGTCGCCAGTCGGGTCAGCAGGTCCACGCCCACGGCCCGGACCAACGGCTCGGCGAACGGGTCGTTGATCAGCGGACGGTCGGCGCGGGTCGCCACGGCGCGGGCGGCGGCGACCATCGTCGCGGTCACCCCGACGCTGGACGCCAGATCCCAGGTGTCGCCCTCGTACCTGGTGGAAGTCATGTTCGCCCCTGTTCAGGAATAGTCAATCTAATATTTAGCTGATATAACAAGCCTCCACCACTGTACGCTTCCGCGAATTCGCGGCAACCTTGACGGATCGGGTGCTGCGCTCCCGGGGCACGCTGGTGCAGGCCGGCGTTCACGCGCCGGGCCGTTGGGAGTGGAGCGATGGCGCGACGCGTTCCTCGCGATCGCCAACCAGGGCGAAAGCGGAGCGGTGAAAGTCGCTACCGACCAGCGTTAGGCGGGGCGGGTGGCGCGGTAGTAGTTCAGTCGCCCGAGAACGCGGTGCGGCGTCGATGCGACCTCGGTGCAGTCGAATCCCGCCGCCGTCAGCAGTCGAGGAATCGCATCCCCGAGATTTCCCGCCGCGTGGGGGTTGCGCCTGACGAGCCGCGCCAGCGGGCCGCGGTCGGCGGTCTCCTCGCCGCCGATGTCGACCAGATGCAGCCTACCGCCGGGGCGCAGGACACGGAAAATCTCTTGAGCCGCAGCGGTTTTCGACTGATCGGCGATATGGTGCAGCATCATCGACGACAGCACTCGGTCGAATTCGCCGTCGGCGTAGGGGAGCCGCTCCGCGTAGCCGTGCTCGAAACGGACGCCGTCCCCTTTGCGTCGCGCCCGATCGAGCGCCCGCGGGTCGGGGTCGCATCCGACCGCCTCCAAGCGGGGATACTCGCGTTTGGCCCGAAGAATCAGATTGCCGGTGCCGCAGCCGATTTCGAGGACGCGATGGCAGTCGGCCAGGTCGGCCTGAGCGATCAGCGCCTGATGGAACCGTTTAACACCAAGCAGGCGTGAGATCAGGTCGTAGCAGGGCAGCAGCGCGTCGTGACCGGCGGCGGGCAAGTAGTCATGTGGATGATGTTTTGTCACGAAATCCATGGTGAATCGATGGAGCTTAGAATAATTGGGTGATTCTCGGGGAAAATTAGACTATTTTCGGTGACATGACGCAACCTGCTCGGATGGTTCGGCGTCGCGCGGGGGTGCCGATCTACGAATACCGCACCGATCCGGACACGCCGCCGGTGTCGGTGGTGAGGTCAGGTCCCGAGGATTTCATCGATCGCGGTCGCCACATTCACGACTTTCCGGCGCTCTGGTACCTGCCCGCGGCCGGACTGGTCTACGTGGCGGCCGCGGGCCGGGTGCTGGAACCCGCACGGCTGGAGCTTCACGACGCCGGAGTGGCGGTGTTCTTCGATCCCGCCGCGCTCGGCGAGGACGCGCGATCGCCGTGGCCGGCGTGGCGGGCGCACCCCCTGCTGTTCCCGTTCCTGCACGGACAGTCCGGCGGAATCCTGCGGCTGGATGTGCCCGCGGACCGACGGGCGGCGTGGGACGCCGCGATCCGGTCGATCGAAACGGAATTGGGTGCGCGGCAGGACGGTTATCGGCAGGCGGTGCTGGCGCACCTGACCCTGTTGTTGATCGACCTCGCGCGCCTGGCCGGCCCGGTGGTCGCCGAGCTGCGGCGCAGCGGTGAACCGCTGCTGGCCGGGGTCTTCGACGTGATCGACCGGCGGCACGCCGAGCCGTTGTCACTGCGCGACGTGGCAGGTGAACTCGGCATCACCCCGGGACACCTGACCACCGTGGTCCGGCGCCGTACCGGACGCACCGTGGGGGAGTGGATCACCGAGCGCCGCATGGCGGAGGCGCGGACGTTGCTCGCCGAAACCGATCTCCCGATCGCCGAGGTCGCCGGGCGGGTCGGGATCGCGGACGCGGGCTATTTCAGCAGGCTGTTCAGCCGGACCCATGGAGTATCGCCACGCGCATGGCGCGGCCGGGCGGCCTGAATGCCGCGACTCAAACGGTGACCGCCCCGTGAGATCCGGTGATGGGCAAGTCGATCGGGGTGATGACGCCCGGTTGCGCGTCGCAGACGAACGGGATGGCGTTGACCGCCGCGACGGCGGTGCTGTCCATCAACACGGTCATCACGTCCTCGCCGGGTTGACCGAATCGGATGGTCGCGTCGACGCGCGGCTGGCCTTCGATCACCACGCTGAAGCCTTTCGGATCGGTCCAGCGCGGGTCGAGCGCGTCGTCGCTCATCGTCCAGCAGATGGCGAGCTCGACGACCGGACGACCGCCGAGATGGCCGCGATAGGTGCGGCGCTGTCCGCCGACGGTGCCGGCGGCGAAGTTCACCCAGCCCAGGTCGAGATCGCGGGTCAACACCGCCGGCTCGACGAACGCGTCCTTGGAGTCGAGCTCGACGCCCAGCATTGTGGCGATCATGTCCAGGGTCTCGAAATAGCCGAGGCCGTAGCGTTGTGTCTCCGGATCGATGTGGGTCACCGGCTCACGGGGTGTTTTGCCGAATCCGAGCACTTTCCACACGTCCCATACGGGATAGGTGGTGCAGTCCAAGGTTTCAACGAGCTTGACGCTGTGGATCTTTCGGCATGCGCCGGTGAGGAAGCCGGCGACGACGTTGATGAAGCCCGGTTCGAATCCGGTGCCCAGGAAGGTCGCCCGTCCCTCCTGCGCCGCCGCTTCGAGCGCGGGGAGTTCGGCCGGGTGATGGGTGCCGGTGAGGAAATCACCCGTCGTGACGACGTTGATGCCGCTGCGCAGCATCCTGGTCACCAGCTCGTAGTCGATGGCGCGGGGCATGTAGCACACGCAATCCGGTCGGAGGTCGATCAGCGCGTCGGCGTCGCCGGTCGCGGCGACGCCGACCGAGGCTTGGCCCGCCAGCTCGCCCGCGTCGCGGCCCACCTTGTCCGAACCGAATGCATGAACGCCCACCACGTCGAAGTCGTCGCGCTCCAGCAGGGCGCCGAGCGCTCGCTTACCGATGTTGCCGGTCGACCATTGGACCACTCGGTAGCGCGCCATGCTCACACCGTATCGATGTCGAGCCAGTGATCGACGTCGAATTGATCGTCGACGGCGCGGATCGTCGCGCCGCCATGGCCGGGGTAGTGCGCGGGTATCACGGCAGCCTTGGCCTGGACCGCCTCGGCGAATATCCTGCGGCGGGTCACCGCGGCGGCCGCCGCGTCGACGTCGAAGGCGCAGGCGTCGCCGGGTCGACGGAGTTGCAGCGGGCTGTGGGTGAGGTCGCCGACGAAGACCGCCGGCTCACCCGCATCCAGCCACAGCACCGAGGAGCCCGGCGTGTGCCCGGGGGCGGGCCGCAGCCGCAGGGACGCACTGATCTGGTAATCGCCGGACCACGGGACGAGCTGGCCCGCCTCGGCGATGGGCGCAACGCTGTCGGCGAACACCAATTGGTCACCGCGCTGCTGGGCCGCTTCCTCTTCGCTGCGCGGCGATCGCCTCGCCGCGGGCCCATCGGGGGCGAAGTGCCGGTAGTCGGCCGCCGGCACCACGTATCGGGCGTTGGGAAAGGTCGGCACCCAGGAATCGTTGTCCAACATGGTGTTCCACCCGACGTGGTCTGAGTGGATGTGGGTGTTGACCACCACGTCGACGGCGGTGCGGTCGACGCCCGCCGATCGCAGGGCGGCCAGGAAGCCGGTGTTCAAATGGTCCAGGGGCGGCATGTGCGGGCGTTGGCGATCGTTGCCGACACCGGTGTCCACGACGACGGTCAACCCGTCCACCTCGATGACCCAGCTCTGGATCGCGATGTGCCACTGATCGGTGGAGGGATCGAAGAAGTCGGGCACCAGCAGGTCGGCGTTGTCTCGCCAGCCCGACGGCGGCGTTTGCGCGAAAAGGCGGGTGTCCAGGTCGAATTGGAGCTCGAGTACCCGCGCGACGGTCGCGTGGCCGAACCGGACCGGGCGCATCAGACGTTCGCGCGCAGGTAGCCGTAGACGCCGGCGAAGTTGCGGTTGACGTCCTCGGGGATGGGCACCGGACCGCCGAGAGCCCTTGCGCCCCAGACGATTTGGGCGGTGCGCTCGACGAGGGCGGTGATGTGCAGCACCTTGTCGGGCCGCGGCCCCACGGCCACCAGTCCGTGGTTGGCGATCAACGCGGCGCCCCGGCCGTCGAGCGCCTTGACGGCGTTGGCGCCGACGTCGGGAGTGCCGGAGGCGGCGTACTCGGTGCAGCGGACGTCGCCGCCGCAGTACACCGCGAACTCGTCGATGCACGCCGGAATCGATTGGTGCGCAATGGCGAACATGGTCGCCCACACCGGGTGGCTGTGAATGACGCTGCCGATGTCGTCGAACGCGCGGTAGCAGGCCAGGTGCAGCTGCATCTCCGAGGACGGCGAGCGGCCATCCGCGGCGTGCAGCACCGCGCCGTCCGGGTCTACGAGCACGAGGTCGTCGAGCTGCATGTCGCGGTAGTCGACCGACGACGGCGTGATGACGATGTTGCCGTCGGAGCGCCGCGCGGAGATGTTGCCCGCGGTTCCCTCGACCAGGCGCCGGCGCAACATGTCCTTGGCCGCGTCCAGCACGGCGGTTTCGGGGTGGGCCACCGATTTCACGGACGTCATGGGCCGAGCACCTCCGGGTTGACGATGTGGGCGGGCGTGCCGCCGGCCAGCAGCGCTTCCAGGTCGTCGGCCACCATCTGCGCCTGCCGAGCCTCAGTGTTCCACGTGGCACCGCCGATGTGGGGCGTCAGCACGACATTGGGCATGCCGACCAGCGGGTGGTCGGTGGGCAGCCACTCGCCGACGAAGTGGTCCAGGCCCGCGGCGGACACCTTGCCGTCGCGCAGCGCGTCGACGAGCGCGTCGGTGTCGTGCAGCTGGGCGCGGGCGGTGTTGAGGAAGACCACGCCGTCGCGCATGGCGGCGAACTGCGGCGCCCCGATCATGCCGACCGTGTCGTCGGTGACGGGCGCATGCAGGGAGATCACGTCGGCCTCGCCCAGCAGCTCGTCCAGGCCGTGCCGGGCGTCGTCGTTGTACGGGTCGTGGGCGATGACCCGCAGGCCCAGCCCGGACAGCCGCCATGCGGTGGCGCGGCCGACCGCGCCGAGACCCACCAGGCCGGCGGTGCGCCCGGCGACCTCCCAGCCGCGGAACCGCTGATAGGGGATGCTGCCGTCGCGAAAGATGTTGCCGCTGCGGACATCCGCGTCGGCGGGCACGAGCTGGCGGGTGGCGGCCAGCAGCAGGGCCACCGTCATCTCGGCGACCGCGTCGGCGTTGCGGCCCGGAGTGTTGAGCACCGGAACCCCGGCCGCGGTGGCCCCCGCGATGTCGACGTTGTTGGGGTCGCCGCGGGTCGAGGCGATCACCCGAAGGCCCAAGTCGAACACCGGCCCGCCCACCGAGTCGCTTTCCACCACAACCACATCGGCGGCCTCCACGGTGATGCGCTCGGCCAGTTGTTCGGCGCTGTAGATCCGCAGGGGGGCCTGCTCGATCCAAGGGTCATAGACCACGTCGGCCAGCTGCTTCAGCTTGGCGAAGCCCGGTCCCCGCAGCGGGGCCGTCACCAACGCGCGCGGTCTTGACGTCACGAACCCCAATGCTGGCGTACGGTGACGCCCGTGTCACGTGAAGTCGTCACAATCGGCGTCGACGTCGGCAGCACCGCGGTCAAAGCGGTCGCCGCGGACGCCGACGGTCGGGTGACGGCGCGGGCGCGGATCCCGCACCAGTTGCGGGTGCCTGCGCCGAACCGGCTCGAGCACGACGCCGACGAGGCGTGGCGGCGGGGACCGGTGGCGGCGCTGGAACGGCTGAACCCCGGGCCGAACGTCCGCGCGGTGGCCGTATCGGCGATGGTGCCGTCGCTGACGGCCGTCGACGCCGAGGGCGTGCCGTTGACGCCGGGACTGTTGTACGGCGACGAACGGGGCCGAACACCGGAACAACCGGTGCAGCCGCTGCCCGCCCTGGGCGAGGCCGCCGAGTTCCTGCGCTGGACGGCGGCGCAGGCACCGGACGCGGCCGGGTACTGGCCGGCGCCGGCGGTGGCCAACCACGCCCTTGCGGGCGAGGCGGTGATCGACTTCGCCACCGCCGCGACGGCGTACCCGCTGTTCGACGGGACGGGCTGGAACCCCGAGGCGTGCGCCGAGCGGGGCGCGCGGCCCGAGCAGATGCCGCGGGTGGAGAGCATGGGGGCCGCCGTGGGGGAGGTGCACGGCAGCGGCGCCGCCCTGGGAATCGGCGCGATCGACGCGTTGTGCGAACAGATCGTGGCCGGCGCCGACCGCGACGGCGACGTGCTGGTGCTGTGCGGCACCACCCTGATCGTGTGGACCACCATCGGAGAGCCCCGGCAGGTGCCGGGCCTGTGGACCATCCCGCATACCGCCGCGGGCAAGAGCCAGATCGGCGGGGCGAGCAATGCCGGCGGGTTGTTCCTCGGCTGGGTGGACCGCGTGGTCGCGCCCGGCGACCCGGCCGCGGCGCGGCCCGGGCGGGTGCCGGTGTGGTCGCCCTACATTCGCGGGGAGCGCACCCCGTTCCATGACCCGGATCGCCGGTCCGTGCTCGACGCGCTGGATCTCACCCACGACGCGGCCGCGCTGCGCCGGGCCGCCTACGAGGCGTCGGGCTTTGTGGTCCGTCAGCTCATCGAGCTGAGCGGGGCACCGGTGGCGCGCATCGTCGCCACGGGCGGCGGCACCCGGGTCGCACCGTGGATGCAGGCCATCGCCGACGCCACCGGGCGGCCGGTGGAGGTGTCGGCGGTGCCTGAGGGGGCGGCGCTGGGCGCGGCCTTCCTCGCGCGCATGGCGGCCGGCCTGGAAACATCGATCGCCGACGCCGCCCGGTGGGTCTCCACCGAGCGCGTCGTCGAACCCGATTCCGCCTGGGCCCCCGCGGTCGAGGACCGCTACCAGCGGTTCCTGGAGCTGGGAAAGAACAGATGTAGCGCGCTCCCTCCGGCGGCGTTCTAGGCTGTTGCAATGACCGACCACGATCGCAAAGCCGCCCGTCGCGAGATTGCCGATGCCCTGCTGAAAGCCCTTGAACGGCGGCATGAAATCGCCGACGTCGTGGTGGAGTCCGAGAACAAGGCGGCCGCGGTCGAGGCGATCGTCCGCCTGCTCGACACCTCGCACGTGGCCGCCGAAGCGGTGATGGGGATGTCGTTCGATCAGCTCACCATCGACTCGCGCCGCAAGATCCTGGCCGAACTCGAGGACCTCAACAAGCAGCTCAGCTTCACCCTCGGCGAGCGTCCGGCGAGCTCGGGGGAGACCCTGGAGCTGCGGCCCTTCTCGGCGGAAACCGACCGCGACATCTTCGCCGCGCGCACCCAGGACATGGGAGCCGCCGGCGACGGGTCCGGCGGCCCGGCCGGCAACCTCGACGACGAGATCAGCGCGGCGCTGGGGCGCCTCGACGACGAGGAGGCGGCGTGGTTCGTGGCCGTCGACTCCGGCGAGAAGGTCGGAATGGTGTTCGGCGAGCTGCTCGGCGGGGAGGTCAACGTGCGCATCTGGATCCACCCCGAGCACCGCAAGAAGGGTTACGGCACGGCCGCGCTGCGCAAGTCGCGCACCGAGATGGCCTGGTGCTTCCCCGCCGTGCCGATGGTGGTGCGCGCGCCGTCCGCCAGGCCCGCCTGAGCTAGCTCAGCGTCGCGGTGACGGCGACGATGTTGCGCAGCTGGGACGTCTCGTCGTCCGGGAAGACGAGGCCGTAGTCGGCGAAGTACTCGCGCCGCTGCCGGGTGCTCACCCGCCAACCGCGGCCGGTCAGGTAGTCCACGACGTTGCTGCGCTCCCCTTCGAAGAACAGCCCCGACAGGTCGATGTCGCAGCCCAGGTTTGCCCACCGGTCGTTGAACTGCTGCGCGCGTTCGGTCATCGTGCGGCCGGAGTCGCCGTGGAATTCGGTGGCCAGCTTGCTCCCGGGCGCGCTGAGCTCGGTGATGTTGTCGAAGAGCCGGTCCTGGGCTTCGGGCGGCAGGTACATGAGCAGGCCCTCGGCGCTCCACGATGTCGGTTGCGACGGGTCGAAACCGCTGCGCCGCAACGCTTCCGGCCAATCGTCGCGCAGATCGACGCTGACGGTGCGCCGCTCGGCGGTCGGGGAGACGCCCAGCTCGGTCATGGCGGCGGTCTTGAACTCGACGACTTTGGGTTGATCCACCTCGTAGACCACGCTCCCGGGCGGCCAGCTCAGCCGGTATGCGCGGGCGTCGAGGCCGGCCGCCAGGATCACCGACTGACGGATCCCGTCCCGGGCCGCATTGAGAAAGAAGTCGTCGAAGAAGCGGGTGCGCACCGCGATGGAATCCGTCTCCAGCTGCAGGTCCCGTTCGCCGTCCTCGGCGTCCGCGGGGGCCACTTCACCGTCGACCAGTTGGCGGAAGAATTCCAGGCCGACAGCTCGCACCAGAGGCGCCGCGAACGGGTCGTCGATGATCGGGTCGGCGCCCTCGCTGGCCAGCGCGCGGGCCGCGGCGACCATCGTGGCGGTGGCACCGACGCTGGAGGCCAAGTCCCAACTGTCTTGGTCAGTGCGTGTCATGCTGCTCCCCATTTACTTAGCAAATGCAACGAACCAAGAGCACTCTACGCCCCACGGCTTGCGGCTTCCTGTGCTTTTTATGGGTCGTCCTTGACGGCCCTGGACGGACTTGCCCAGACCAGCTGTTAGTCTCGTACACGGTTTGACGCGCTGCAGATAAGTCGGCCGTACGTCCTGGCCTGCGGGTGTTGGGCGCGTAATGCAGGAAACCCCCCGGCTGCGCAGGAGGAAGAGTGCTTTCGGCTTTCATCTCATCGCTGCGGACAGTCGACCTGAGACGGAAGATCCTCTTCACGCTGGGAATCGTCGTTCTCTATCGGCTGGGCGCTGCTTTGCCGTCCCCTGGCGTCAATTTCCCGAACGTCCAGCAGTGCATCAAGGAGGCCAGCGGCGGCGCGGCCGGGCAGATCTATTCGCTGATCAACCTGTTCTCCGGCGGTGCGCTGCTGAAGCTGACGGTGTTCGCCGTCGGGGTGATGCCCTACATCACCGCCAGCATCATCGTGCAGCTGCTCACGGTGGTCATCCCGCGGTTCGAGGAACTGCGCAAGGAAGGCCAGTCCGGCCAGGCCAAGATGACGCAGTACACCCGCTATCTGGCGATCGCGCTGGCGATCCTGCAGGCGACCAGCATCGTGGCGCTTGCGGCCAACGGCGGGTTGCTGCAGGGCTGCTCGCTGGACATCATCGCCGACCAGAGCATTTTCACGCTCGTCGTCATCGTGATGGTGATGACGGCCGGCGCGGCGCTGGTCATGTGGATGGGCGAGCTGATCACCGAGCGGGGCATCGGTAACGGCATGTCGTTGCTGATCTTCGTCGGCATCGCGGCCCGCATCCCCTCCGAGGGCAAGACCATCCTGGACAGCCGCGGCGGGATGATCTTCGGCGCCGTGTGCGTCGCCGCCCTCGTCATCATCGTCGGCGTGGTGTTCGTCGAGCAGGGGCAGCGCCGCATCCCGGTGCAATACGCCAAGCGCATGGTGGGCCGGCGCATGTACGGCGGAACGTCGACGTACCTGCCGCTCAAGGTCAACCAGGCCGGCGTCATCCCGGTCATCTTCGCGTCGTCGCTCATCTATATTCCGCACCTGATCACGCAGCTGATCCGCAGCGGCAGTGGTGGAGTGGGCAATAGCTGGTGGGACAAGTTCGTCGGAAGTTACCTGTCCGATCCCAGCGATCCGATTTACATCAGCATCTACTTCGGGCTGATCATCTTCTTCACGTACTTCTACGTGTCCATCACTTTCAACCCCGACGAGCGTGCGGACGAGATGAAGAAGTTCGGCGGGTTCATTCCGGGCATCCGGCCGGGCAAGCCCACCGCCGACTACCTGCGTTATGTGCTGAGCCGGATCACCCTGCCCGGCTCGATCTACCTCGGCGCCATCTCCGTGCTGCCCAACTTGTTCCTGCAAATCGGCAATGGCGGAGCGGTTCAGAATTTGCCGTTCGGCGGTACCGCGGTTTTGATCATGATTGGTGTCGGCTTGGATACGGTCAAGCAGATCGAGAGCCAGCTGATGCAGCGCAACTACGAGGGGTTCCTGAAGTGAGAGTCGTTTTGCTGGGCCCGCCGGGGGCGGGTAAGGGAACGCAGGCCCAGAAGCTCTCCGAGAAGCTCGGGATCCCGCACATCTCCACCGGCGAGCTGTTCCGCAGCAACATCGAGAACGGAACCAAACTCGGTCTCGAGGCCAAGCGCTATCTGGACGCCGGCGACCTGGTGCCCTCGGAGTTGACCAACCAGCTCGTCGACGACCGCCTCAGCGATGCCGACGCCGACGCCGGCTTCGTCCTGGACGGGTATCCGCGGTCGACGGAGCAGGCCAAGGCGCTGCACGAAATGCTCGAACGCCGCGGCACCGACATCGACGCGGTGCTGGAGTTCCGCGTCTCGGAGGACGAGCTGCTGCAACGGCTCAAGGCCCGTGGCCGCGCCGACGACACCGACGACGTCATCCTGAACCGGATGAAGGTGTACCGCGACGAGACCGCGCCGCTGCTCGAGTACTACCGCGACGAACTCAAGACCGTCGACGCGATCGGCACCCTCGACGAAGTGTTCGCCCGCGCCCTGCAAGCGCTGGGCAAGTAACGATGAGCGCGCTGGCGCGGCTGCGGAGACACAAAGTCGTTCCGCAGCGCACCGCCGGTGAGCTCGACGCGATGGCGGCGGCGGGGGCGGTGGTCGCGGCCGCGCTGCATGCGGTGCGGGCGGCGGCGGTGCCCGGGGTGTCGACGCTGGGCCTCGATCAGATCGCCGAGTCGGTGATCCGGGAGGCGGGCGCAGTTCCGTCGTTCCTCGGCTATCACGGTTACCCGGCGTCGATCTGCGCGTCGGTCAACGAGCGGGTGGTCCATGGGATTCCGTCGGCCGCAGAGATCTTGGCGCCCGGCGACCTGGTGTCCATCGACTGCGGCGCGATCTTGGAAGGCTGGCACGGTGACGCCGCGATCACGTTCGGCGTCGGCACCCTCGACGCGGCCGACCAGGCGCTCTGCGACGCCACCAGGGAATCGCTGGAGGCCGGGATCGCGGCAATGGTTCCCGGCAACCGGCTGACCGATGTCTCGCACGCCATCGAAACCGGCACGCGCGCGGCGGCCGACCGGCACGGGCGGGCGTTCGGGATCGTGGAGGGCTACGGCGGCCACGGCATCGGGCGGCAAATGCACATGGACCCGTTCCTGCCCAACGAGGGCGCGCCCGGACGCGGCCCGCTCCTGGCCCCCGGGTCGGTGCTGGCGATCGAACCGATGCTGACCCTCGGGACGGGCAAGACCGTGGTGCTCGACGACGCGTGGACCGTCACCACCTCCGACGGCTCCCGTGCGGCACACTGGGAGCACACCGTCGCGGTCACCGACGCCGGTCCGCGCATCCTGACGCTGGCCTAGCCTGCTGCGTCGCCCGGCGTGGCGAGTCGCGGCGGGTCGTGGCGATTGAACCGGCCACGACCGCAAGCGCGGCGAAGCCGGGCGCGGCGGGTCGTGGCGATTGAACCGAGCACCCGTTCGACTCGTTTCAGTAGTCGGAGGTGATGGAGTGGCCCGTGTTGCAGGCAATTCGAGGGCGTCCGGGACCGCCGAAGCCGCCCTGATGAAGGCGCTGTACGACGAACACGCAGCGGTTTTGTGGCGTTACGCGCTCCGGCTCACCGGGGATGCGAGCCAGTCCGAGGACGTCGTGCAGGAGACGTTGCTGCGGGCCTGGCAGCATCCGGAGGTCGTCGGGGACACCGAGCGCTCGGCGCGGGCGTGGCTGTTCACCGTCGCGCGCAACATGATCATCGACGACCGGCGGAGCGCACGGTTCCGCAACGTCGTCGGTTCGACGGACGAGGCGGGGGCGCCCGAACGGTCGACGCCGGACGAGGTGAATGCCGCGCTGGACAAGCTGCTGATCGCCGACGCGATGGCGCAGCTGTCCGCCGAGCACCGGGCCGTGGTCGACCGGTCGTACTACCGCGGCTGGACCACCGCGCAGATTGCTGCAGACCTCGGGATCGCGGAAGGAACGGTGAAGTCGCGATTACACTACGCCGTGCGGGCGTTGCGACTCACTCTGCAGGAACTCGGAGTTACCCGGTGAGGGGCTCCGAATGCTTGAAGGGTGCTGGGGAAAATGGATGACATGAAGACGCCGCTGCGGGGCATCGGGCCGCCGGACGACCCGTACGTGATGTGGGATGCCGCATACGTGTTGGGCTCGTTGTCGGCGGTGGAGCGACGCGAATTCGAGGCGCACCTGGCGCACTGCCCGGCGTGCCGGGAGGCCGTCGCCGACTTGAGCGGCGTGCCTGCGCTGCTCTCGCAGCTCGGCCCGGACGAGGTGGCGGCGATCAACGACTCCGGCCCGGCCGCCGGGTTGTCGGCGACACCGGAGATGTCGCCGGAGCTGCTGACGTCGTTGCTAGCCAAGGTGAGCTGGCGCCGGCGCCGCACGCGGATAGTGACCTGGGTGGCCTCATCGGCCGCGGCGGTGGTGCTGGCGATCGGCGTGTTCGTCGGGGTGCAGGGGTATTCCTCGTCCCCGTCGCAGCAGGTGACCGCGTCATCGGCGCCGATGGCGCAGGTGGGCACCACCCTGCTGGCCTCGACGGTCGAGCTGTCCAGCCAGCACTGGGGGACCTCCATCAACTTGCGGTGCGTGTGCCTGGCCCCGCTCAACGCGCACCACGACACGCTGGCGATGGTCGTGGTGGGCCGCGACGGCAGCCAGACCCGGCTGGCGACCTGGGTGGCCGTACCCGGCCACACCGCGACGCCCGCGGGGAGCATCTCGACACCGGTCGACCAGATCGCGGCCGTTCAGGTGGTGGCCGCCGATAGCGGCCAGGTTCTGTTGCAGCGTTCGCTCTAGGGGTCGGGGGCTGCGGTGTCTGGCCACGGGCGTCCACTGCGGGCGCTGGTGGTGGGCGCCGGCGTCGGCGGGATCGCCGTTGCCCGCGGCTTGTCGCGGGACGGGCACGACGTCACCGTCTTCGAGCGTCGACCCGAAGTGCGGGCGGCCGGCGGTGCCGTGACGATCTGGTCCAACGGCGAGACGGTGCTCCGGCAGCTGGGCGTCGACATGGACCGGGCCGGTCAACTGCTGTCGACCGTACGGGCCGTGACCGCCACGGGCCATCCGCTCGCCACGCTCGACGTGTCCGCGATGGCGGCTCGGCTGGGCGCGCCGGTCCGGATGGTTCCGCGCCGGGTCCTGCTAGAGCGGTTGCTGGACGGCTTTCCGGCCGACCGCATCCGATGCGGGGCCCGCGCGATCTCGTTGGCCGCCACGGGCGACGCCGTGCGGGTCGAGTTCGACGACGGCAGCTGGGCCGAGGGAGACCTGTTGATCGGCGCCGACGGCCTGCACTCGATGGTCCGGGACAACGTCGGCGGGCGGCAGGCCAAACCCACCGGCTGGTGCAGTTGGCAGGGGCTGATTGCCCTTGCGGACATCCCGGACAAGCACACCGCGCTCATGGTCATCGGCGAGCGCGGAAACCTCGGCCTGTGGCCGGCCGGGGGCTCCGAGGTGCAGTGGTGGTTCGACCTGCCGTGGTCGTACGACTTCGTGCGACCGCAACGTCCGATCGAGACGCTCCGGACCCACTTCGCCGGGTGGTCGGAAGCCGTCGACCGGGTGCTGGCGGCCCTGACCGACGATGATCTGGCGCACTCGCCGTATCCGCATTTCCGGCATCCGATGGCCCCGGCGGGCCGGGGCCCGGTGACGTTGCTCGGCGATGCCGCCCACACGATGCCGCCCACCCTGGCGCAGGGGACCAACCAGGCGCTGCTCGACACCATGGTGCTCTGCAAGGCGCTGTCGGCTCTTCGGGGCGGCGCCGCCAAAGGCGACGTGCCGAGCGCGCTGCGCTGGTATGAGAAGACCCGACGGCGCAAGGTGATGGCCGTGTCCAGGGTGGCAGCACTGCCGGTCTCGCACGGCGAGTTGGTGCTGCGGCCCGCCGGCCTGATCCCCGACCGGCTGCAGGCCGGCGCACTGACGATGTTTCTGCGCTGGACGAGTCACCCGCGGATGTGCGCGGAGATCAGCCGGGAACTGCGAGCGGCGACGATCAGCCGGTCCAGTCCATGAACGACGAAATCATCAGGGTCAGAGGCGAATTCGATGCGCCCTCCCGCTGGCTCTGGCTGTTGAAGTGGTGCGTGCTGGCATTCCCGCACTACCCGATCCTGATCGGGCTCTACCTGATATATCCGCTGTCGACCGTCGTGGCCGGCGTCGCCATTCTGTTCACCGGGCGGTATCCGCGGCCCATCTTCGACTTCAATGTCGGCGTGCTGCGCTGGTCGTGGCGCGTGATGAACTTCCGGTTCCCGATGAACAGCACGGACAGGTACCCGCCCTTCACGCTGGCGTCGCGGCCGGACTACCCGGGCGATCTGCAGGTCGACTATCCCGAGCGGCTGAAGAACTGGGCCGTGCTGGTGAAGTGGCTGCTGGCCGTGCCGCAGATCCTGCTCTGCTGGTCGATGGAGCCGCTGCTGCAGCTGCTGTGCGTGATCGCCGCGGTCGGGTTGTTGTGTACGGGGACCATCCCGACGGGCATGTTCGATCTTCTGCTGGGCATCGTTCGATGGCGCTATCGGGTGGCCGTGTACGTGTCCCTGATGCGTGACGAATACCCGCCGTTCCGAATGGATTTGGGCGCCAGTGACGCGTCGTAACCCCTTCTTCCCGTACGTGTACAGATTCGGCCAGCCGGTTTTCGACCGGCTCTTCTATCACCGCTATCGCCGCGAGGCGCTCAGCCACGCAAGGGGCCGGCTGCTGATGCTCGGGTTGGGTCCGGGCACCGACCTGAAATTCCTGCCCGCCGCGGTGACGACGGTCGCCGCCGTGGAGCCGGAGGCGCCGTTCCGGCGGATGGCGTCCCGGCTTGCCCATCGCCGCGGCATCGCCGTCGACATCGTCGAGGGAACCGGCGAATCGATTCCGTTCCCGGACAACGCTTTCGACTCGGTACACATCGGGCTGGTGCTCTGCTCGGTCGACGACGTGGCCGCCACGCTCGGCGAGATCCGCCGCGTGCTCGCTCCCGGGGGGCGGCTGGTGGTGCTCGAGCATGTCCGCGGCGAAGGCGCAATGGGCCGGTTCCAGGACCTGGTGGCCAGGCCGTGGTCGTGGCTGGCCGCCGGCTGCGAGCCGAACCGCCGAACCCTGGATTCCATCGCCGCGGCCGGGTTTGACACGACGGAGCTGCGCACCATCCCGCGCACGCCGGTGCCCTTCCCGTGCAAACCCCATTTGCAGGGGTTCGCCATCCTCACTTTACGCTGAGTGCCTCGATGATGTTCAGCCGCGCCGCGCGCCGGGCGGGTGGCAGCGAGCCGAGCAGGCAGATCGCCAGCGCACCTGCGGTGAACGCCAGGGGCATCGGGCTCAGGCGGAAGCCGACCTGGAAATTCATGATCTCCCCGCTGATGAGGCTGAACAGCCACTGGTCGGTCAGGCCGAACAGCAGCCCCAAAACGCCGCCGACGAAACCGATTCCGGCCGCCTCGGCCAGGACCGTCCGCAGGGTGAACCGCCGGCTGGACCCCATGGCCCGCAGCACACCGATCTCGCGGCGGCGTTCCAGCACCGACAGCGTCAGCGTGTTGAGCAGCGCGACGGCCGCCACCGCCACGACGATGACCCACACGGCGTTGGCGATGAACATGCTCTGATGCAGCGGGGCTTCCAGCCCCGCCAGCGCGGTGCGGCCGTCGTACACGTGGTTGGGCGCGGGCACCACGTGGCGCACCTCCGTCAACAGGCGCCGCGGGTCCACCCCCGGGGCCGCGGTGATCTGCAGGGTCGTCGCCGCCGGGCGATCGAACCACGCCCGCATGTGCCCGAGGCCGATTCCGACCGTTCCGATCACGGTCGAGAAGAACGGCACCAGGGCCAGCACCGGCGTCTGCCGCGGGCCGTGTGGCGTCTGCAGCTGCAGCCGATCGCCGGTGCGGACGTGCAAAGTGGCGCCCAGATTCTGCGTGAGCACCACGCCGCGGCCGGCCAGAACGTCGGCGCGCACCCGTTCGTCGAGCGCGCGGAACAGCGAATCGTGGGTCCCGTCGGAGAAGCCGTCGAGCAGGACGCGCGTGCCGCCGACGACGGCGAACCCGAACGCGCCCTCGGTCACCCGCGCCACCCCGGGCACCGCGGCAACCTTTTCCGAAAGGCCTTGCGGCAGTGCGTCGGTGGGGTAACTGTCGGGGGGGTTCGCGCTCACCCACACGTCGACGCCGGCAGCGGGAGCGAATATGGCGCGGGCCGAGCGGATCATGTCGGCGTTGGTGCCGGTGATCACCACGGTGGTGACCACCCCGATCAGCACGGTCATCACGGTGGCCCACACGCGCCGCGGGGCGCGTTCGATGGTGGCCGCCGCGAGTGCCCCGAACGGTCCGAAGACGCGGGCCGACGCGGCCGTGGCCGCGACGATGGGTGCGGCGAGCGCGAACCCGAGGGCGATCTCGGCGCTCAGCAGGGCGGCCATCGCGGCGAACGCCAAGGTTCCGCGTTGGCCGAGGACCACCCAGATGGACAGCGCGAAAACCGCGACGGCGCCCACACCGGCGGCGACCCGCAGCCAGCGGGGCACGACGTCCGCCGTGGACGCCCCGACCGGCGCCAGCGCTTCGATCGGCGCGACCTTGTACACCTGCCGCGCGGCCATCGCCGAGGCGACCACGCTGGTAAGCGCCGTGGCCGCGAGCGCCAGTGGGATCGCGTAACCGGGCAGCCAGTACTGGACGCGGGCCTCGAGGCCCTGGGTCATCGCCGGGGGCAAGCGGCCAATGGCCATGCGGCCGGCCAGGATTCCGATGCCCGAGCCGATGGCGCCGCCGAGCAGCCCGAGTATCGCCGCCTCGCCCAGCATGTCGCCGACGATGGTGACGCGCCGGCCGCCGATCGCGCGCAGCATCGAGATGACCGGCCGGCGCTGGGCGATCGCCATGGTCATCGTGGTGTAGATCAGAAACGCGCCGACCACCAACGCGACCGCGGCACCAAGCAGGGCCATGTAATTCATCAACCTGACACCGTCGCCGGCCCGGGCCGCCCGCAGGCTCGGAGCGGCGACGATGGCGCGGCCGTGCACCGCGGCGGTGACCGCGGCCCCGACGACGTCCGCGTCGGCGCCCGGTTTGGTGGTGATCAGGATCGAGTCGAGCTGCCCGGGGCGGCCGGCGACGTTCTGCGCCAACGCAAGTGGGGCAAGCACGTAGTGCCCGCCGTTGAGGTCGGCGAACTGCTTGTCCGCGAGCACCTCGCTGACCGTGACCGAGCCCGAGCCCAGTTGCAGCGTCTGGCCTTTCGCATATCCGACCCGCGGCCCGACCTGGACCCCGTTCGGCGTCGAGGACAGCGCCTGCACCGGCCGTGTGACCGCGTCCTTCAGGGCGCCGCCCAGTGCCGCGGTGCTCGCGTCCGCACCGAACAGCAGCACCGGTCCCGTCGCCGTCGACGCGGAGGTCCGGATCATCGGCGCCGCGGTCGCGACGCCGGGAACCGCGGACACGTCGGCCAATATCGTGTCGGGGAATCCGGCGTCGGTGATGCCCGACACCTCGAGCGCGGCCACGCCGGCGACCCCGTCGGCCAGCCGGTTGACCGATCCGGTGATCGAACCGAAGATGCCGAATATCGCGACCAAATACATTGCGGAAACGGCCATTACGGCGATCGACGCGAGCGTGCGGCGGCGATGCACGGCGAGCTCACGCAGGCTGAACACGCGCAGTCGGCTGGCCGCCGCCGAGAGTTTCACGCAGGGACCGCCGGTACGTCCGAACCGACGCGGCCGTCCTGCAGCGTGATCACCCGATCGGTCGCCGCGGCGGCGTCCGCATTGTGGGTCACCATCACCACGAGCCGGCCGCGGCCGGCTTCGTGTGCCACCCCGGCGAGCAGCTCCAGGATCGAGGCGCCGGTCGCGGAGTCGAGGTTGCCGGTGGGCTCGTCGGCGAGGATGAGCGGTGGGTCCATCATCAACGCGCGCGCCACCGCGACGCGCTGCATCTGGCCGCCGGACAGTTCCGCCGGCCGGTGCTCGGTCCGGTCGCCGAGCCCGACGCGGTCCAGCAACCGAATCGCATCCGGTTTGACCCTGCCCAGCCGGACACCGTCGAGCAGTTTGGGCACCGCGACGTTCTCCCACGCCGACAAGGTCGGCAACAGGTTGAAAAACTGGAAGATGAAACCCACCCGATGGTGGCGGAACTCCGACTGCTCCTCGTCGCCCAGGCGGCCGATCTCCTCGCCGTCGAACATGATCGAGCCGGAATCGGGAGAGTCCAGCGCACCGAGCAGGTGAAGCAGCGTGCTCTTACCCGCGCCGGAGGGTCCGACCACCGACACGAACTGACCGTCCCCGAGGCGAAGGCTGATCCCGTCGAGTGCCCGGACCGTTTGACCGCCGACCCGATATTCGCGCACCACGTTGAGCAGTTCGATGGTCATCTAGACACCACGAGGGCCGGCGGCACGCGGTTCACCCGCCGGGGTGAACCGATCAAGTGCCGGCCTCGTGTCTGAAGACATGTCCGGCAAGTACCGGGTGGTCGATCACATCGTCGGGCACCTCGCGTCGCTCGGGGTGGACCACCTCTTCGGCGTCGACGGCGCCAACATCGAGGATCTGTACGACGCCGCGCACTTCCGGCCGGAACTCACCGCGGTGCTGGCCAAGCATGAGTTCTCGGCGGCCACCATGGCCGACGGGTACAGCCGCAGCGGTGCCGGGCTGGGCGTGGTGGCGGCGACGTCGGGTGGGGGAGCGCTGAACCTCGTCGCCGGTCTGGGCGAGTCGTTCGCGAGCCGGGTTCCGGTGCTGGCCCTGGTCGGCCAGCCCGCGACCACGATGGACGGACGGGGCAGTTTCCAGGACACCAGCGGCCGCAATGGATCGCTGGATGCCCGCGCGCTGTTCTCGGCGGTGTCGGTGTTTTGCGAGCGGCTGGTCTCGCCGACAGACGTCCTGTCGGCGTTGCCCAGGGCGATCCGCGCGGCGCGTGCCGGGGGCCCGGCGGTGTTGTTGCTGCCCAAGGACATTCAGCAGGCTTTCATCGCCGGCGACGGCAGCGCCGAGCAGTTGCATTTCAGCGCGTCGATCGGCGACCCGCATCCCATCGCCCGGGAACTGCGCCGGACGACCGGTCAGGTCACGATCATCGCCGGCGAGCAGGTGGCCCGCGACGACGCCCGGGCCGAACTCGAGGACCTGCGCGCGCTGCTGCGCGCGCGGGTGGCCACCGTCCCAGACGCCAAAGACGTCGCCGGCACGCCGGGTTTCGGCTCGTCGTCGGCCGTCGGCGTGACCGGCGTCATGGGCCACCCGAGCGTGGCCGAAACGCTGGCCGCCAGCGCCCTGTGCCTGATCGTCGGCACCCGGCTCACGGTAACCGCGCGCGGCGGCCTGGACGACGCACTGGCGGCGGTGCGGACGGTATCGATCGGGTCGGCGCGGCCCTATCTGCACTGCACACACGTGCACACCGACGACCTGCGTGGCTCGCTGCGCCTGCTGACCCAGGCGCTGCGCGGTCACGGACGCCCGAACGGCGTGCGGGTACCCGATCTGGTGCGGCGCACCGAACTGACGCCCAAGGACTGCGACGGGCCGGGCGTGCGGTACCGCGACGCCATGGCGGTACTGGACCGTGCCCTGCCCGACGGGGCCGACATCGTCGTCGACGCCGGCAACACCGGCGCGGCAGCGATCCACTACCTGCCGGCCCGGCGCGGCGGCAGGTTCGTCGCCGCGCTCGGGATGGGTGGCATGGGTTACAGCTTCGGGGCCGGGATCGGCATGGCTTTCGGACGCGCTAACGGCGGCCGGCAGAGCGGCCGCACCGTGGTGATCGCCGGGGACGGCGCCTTTTTCATGCACGGACTCGAGGTGCACACCGCGCTGCAGTACCGGCTTCCCGTGACGTTCGTGTTGTTCAACAACAACGCCCACGCGATGTGCGTGACCCGTGAGCAGCTGTTCTACCAGGACCGCTACAGCTACAACCGTTTCCGGCCCAGCGCGCTTGGGACCGGTCTGGCCGCGATGTTTCCCGGGCTGACATCGGTCGATGTCAATGACCCCGCCCAACTTGCCGCGGCGCTTCGGGTGGCGCTGGACATCGAGGGCCCGGCGGTGGTCAGCGTCGAATGTGACGCTGACGAAATCCCGCCGTTTGCACCATTTCTCACCGCGCTGTCAGGCAGCGCGGCCGCCACAGAACAGGTTCCGACCGCAAAGGAGAACCGGGCCGATGTCGCTGCCAGCGCTTGAGGATATCCCCACTCCCATCGACGGGGTGGTCCGCATCGAAACCAGCCCGCGGGAGAAGGCGACCCCGATCATCATGGAGATGATGCGGTCGGTCTACCCGCACGACCAGGTCTTCGGGGAGTACTGCACGGTCAACGATTACGTTGCGTGCCCGCCCGATGAGTTGTACGAATACCTGGCCGACACCCGCAGCCTCGAGGAGTGGACGTACAGCCTGCGCGGTTTCACGCCCACCGACGAACCCGGCCTGTGGCTGGCCTACGACCGGCTCGGCTCGGAGACCGAGATCTACACCCGGACCGTCGCCAACGCGGCGGCGCGGACCGTCGACTACCACTGCGCATGGGACCAGGGCAAGCACCTGTGGATGATCTATCTGATGCGCGTCGTCGACGCACAGGTGGTCCTCGACAAGCCGGGATCGGTTGTGCTGTGGACGAACTGCCACCACCCGTTCTATGACAAGAACCCGTACCCGGAGACCGCGCCGGCGCAGCGGCCGGTGTGGGTGGGCGACTTCTGGGACATGTTCGGCGCCGGTCACGCGCTGGAGCTGCAGAACCTCAAGGCGATCGCCGAATACCGGCACCGCAACGGCCTTCCGGTGACGCCGAAATGGATGAGGTAGCAACATGAGCCAACCGAGCGTCAGCCTGATCGACGTTTCCACCTATCTGCCCGGCGAGCCGATCGGCGCCGACTACTACGCGCAATTCGCCGAATCCGACGACCTGCGCGAGAGCGTGATGTTCCGCGCCCCGAAGTTCCGCCACCACGTCGGGCCGGACGAGAGTTCGATCGACATGATCGAACACGCGGCCCAGGGCCTGATCGAGCGGCACGGCCAGGACGTGGTCGAGGGAGCCGACGTGCTCATCACCCACACCCAGGTGCCGGACATGGCCTTCTACGGGCAAGGCGGCGGCATCGCGCACCGGCTGGGCATGCGGCCGTCCTGGGTGCTCGACCTCAACAACGGCGGCTGCGCGGCGTTCGTGTTGGCGCTCAACGTGGCCCGCAAACTGCTGGCCGCCGGGGACGGGCACACCGCGCTGATCGCCATCGCACAGAACGCGGCCGGACAGTTCTTCGATCAGCCGACTATCCGCCGCAAGGCCCAGTCCGCGGTGCCCGGGGACGGCGCGGCGGTGGGTTTGGTCACGCGGGGCGACCAATCGCCCATCCTCGACGTCGAGTGCCGCACCTACGGTGAATACGCCGGCGAGATGACGCTGTCCTACGACCCGCCCCGCAAGTGGTGGCAGGCCGGGGCCGGCGAGGGCAGCATCGGCTTCACCGAAAGCAAGATCACCAAGGTGCTGGCCCGCGGCAACCGGCAGGTCCCCGAGGTGGCGCTGGCGGTGTGCGATCGGATAGGCCTGCCCGCCAAGGACATCGACCTGCTCGTCACCAACCAACCGAACCGGGTGTTCCTGCGCAACTGGCGTGAGGCCCTCGAGTTGCCCGAGTCGAGACACCGCGACACTTTTGATGAGTGCGGCAACCTGTTCGGCGCCGGCATCCCGATCAACCTGGACCGCGCGATCTCCGATGGGCAGGTCGAGGCCGGGGACGTCATCATGATGGCCGCGTTCGCGCATGCCGGCGACTTCGCTGGTGCGGCGGCGGTGCGCTGGGGCGGGCGAGGGTGATGCAGCCCGTCCCTAGCCCGGTGGACGGTGGCGGCTGCGACGCGCTGCCCGACGCGGTGGACCCGTTCGCGTTGTCGCTCAACGAGAATCCATTCCCTCCGCTGTCGGCGGTGCGGTCGGCGTTGATGCGGTCCGTTCACGCCGTCAACCGCTACCCCGAGTTCGTGCCCGAGCGGCTGCGCGGCGTGATCGCCGACCACATCGGGGTGCCCGCCGACCGGGTGGTGCCGGGCGCCGGCGCGACGGGCGTCGTGCTGCTGGCCCTGCAGGCGCTGACCACGCCGGGCGACACGGTGGCGATGGCGACGCCCACCTTTGACGGCTACCCGATCCTCGCGCGGATGGCGCGGCTGAAGACGCGGACGGTTCCCCTGGACGCGCAGGGTCACCAGGACCTCGACGGGCTGGCCCGCGCCGCCGCCGATGCCCGGGTCATCGTCCTGTGCCGGCCGCACAATCCCACCGGGACGATCGAGTCCGCGGCCGCCGTTTCGGCGTTCCTGCGCCGCGTGCCGCGCGAGACCGTCGTGCTGCTCGATGAGGCGTACATCGAGTTCACCGCGCCCGAGCACCGCATCGCGGTGTCGGCGTTGGTCACCCGCTTCCCGAATGTGGTGGTGGTACGGACCTTCTCCAAGGCCTACGGTTTGGCGGGGCTGCGGATCGGTTACGGCGTGGCGGCGCGGGAGCTGGCCGCCGCGCTGTGGTCCCATCAGCTGCCTTTCGGCGCCCCGATCACCAGTCTGGTCGCGGTCGCCGCGTCCTACGCCGCGGAAGACCAACTGCTGCAACGGGTCCGGATGATCAACGCCGAACGCTGTTATCTGCGGATGCGCCTCGGCGCGCTGGGGGTCGACACGACGGACGCGCACGCCAACTTCATGTACCTGCCCCCGAGGGGTGGGCCGTGGCATGAGGTTTTCGTCGACGACCGGCTACGGGTGCGGTGCTACCCGGACGGTGGCGCGCGGATCACCGTGGGCAATCGCGCCTCGACACTGGCGGTGCTCGCGGCGCTGGGGAAAGGCCACGCTCGCGCGCCAAGTGCGGTATGAAGGGGCGTGGCCGCCTCACGACCGCCGAAGCGTGATCCGATCGCCGCGGCGCGCGACAACTGGGAGCGCTCCGGTTGGAGCGATGTGGCGCAGGGCATGGTCGCGGTGACCTCGGTGATGCGGGCGCACCAGATCCTGCTGGCCCGCGTCGAGACGGCGTTGCGCCCCTACGACCTGAGTTTCTCCCGCTACGAGTTGCTGCGCCTGCTGGCGTTCAGCCGGACCGGCGCGCTGCCGATCACCAAGGCCTCCGATCGGCTGCAGGTCCACGTCACGAGCGTGACGCATGCGATCCGTCGGCTGGAAGCCGACGGGCTGGTGCAGCGGGTGCCGCACCCCACCGATGGGCGCACCACCCTGGTGCAGATCACCGACCTGGGCCGGTCGACGGTCGAGGACGCCACCGTGACCCTCAACGATCAGGTGTTCGCCGACATCGGGATGTCCGAAGCCGAAGCGCGGGCGCTGGTTTCATCAATCGAAACGCTGCGCCGCGATGCGGGCGACTTCTGAATCGCTCGCCTGGGTCACATCCGTCCCAGCAGTCCCGGCGCGGGCGGGATGCGACATTTTGCCCGCCTCACAGCGACAACGGTTGTCGCTCGGAGGCGGGCAAAACGCGCGGTGAGTCTTCGCAGGTGCCAATGTGAAGGTTGTGAATCCCATTGCCGTTCAGGGGGTTTCGCGCAGCATTTCGATCACCGCGCTGAAGTCCTGGTCGGCGTGGTCGGCCGCGAATTTGGCGTAGATCTCGGCGGCGTGCCTGCCCAGCGGCGCCGCCGACCCGGTCGAGGCCACCGCGTCCATGGCCAGGCCCAGGTCCTTGTTCATCAGTGCGGTCGCGAAACCCGGCTTGAAGTCGTTGTTGGCCGGCGATGTCGGCACCGGGCCCGGCACGGGGCAATTGGTGTGCACGGCCCAGCAGTTGCCGGTCGCGCCGGTGATGACGTCGAACAGGGACTGCGCTGAAAGCCCGAGCTTCTCGGCCAGCACGAAGGCCTCGCCGACGGCGATCTGCTGCACCGCCAGCACCATGTTGTTGCATACCTTGGCGGCCTGCCCGGCTCCAGCCGCGCCGCAGTGAATCACCTTGCCCGCCATGGGTTCCAGCACGGGCCGGGCGCGCTCCAGGGCGCCGTCGTCACCGCCGACCATGAACGCCAGCGTCCCGGCGACGGCGCCCTTCACCCCGCCGGAGACGGGCGCGTCCAGCTGCGAAACCCCGTGCGACTGCGCAAGCGCGTGCACTTCGCGGGCGTCATTGACCGAGATCGTCGAGCTGTCGATGAACAGCGCTCCCGCCTTGGCCGCCGGCAGAACGTCGGCGTAGCACCGCTTCACCAGGTCGCCGTTGGGCAGCATGGTGATCACCACGTCGGCCCCGGCCACCGCCTCGGCCGCGCTGTCGAACGTCGTGACCCCGTTGCCGGCCGCGGCGGCGACCGCCGCGGGCACCGGGTCGAACCCGCGCACGGTGTGGCCGGCGGACACCAGATTCGCCGACATCGGCCCGCCCATGTTCCCCAGCCCCAGGAACGCAATCGAGGTCATGGCTGCCTTTCTAAGCGGTCGCGCGGAATCGTCCGGCCTCGGCGCGGCCGATGACCACCCGCATGATTTCGTTGGTCCCTTCCAGGATTCGATGCACCCGCAGATCGCGGACGATCTTTTCCAGACCATACTCACGCAGATACCCGTAGCCGCCGTGCAGCTGCAGGGCCTTGTCGGCCACCTCGAAGCAGGTGTCGGTGACGTAGCGCTTGGCCATTGCGCACAGCTCGACCTTGTCGGGGTCGTCGTTGTCCAGCGCATCCGCGGCCCGCCACAGCATCATTCGCGACGTTTCCAGCCCGGTGGCCATGTCGGCCAGGGTGAACCGGATGGTGGGCTCGTCGAGCAGTGCCTTGCCGAACGCTTGCCGTTCCCGGACGTAGGCGCCCGCCTTGTCGAAGGCGGACTGGGCGCCGCCCAGCGAGCACGCCGCGATGTTGAGCCGGCCGCCGTTGAGGCCGTTCATCGCGATGCCGAATCCGGCGCCCTCGCCGTCCGCGCCGCCCAGCATGGCCTCGGCGGGTACCCGCACGCCCTCCAGGATCACCTGCGCGGTGGGTTGGGCATGCCAGCCCATCTTCTCTTCCAGCGCACCGAAACTGAGCCCCGGAGCGCCCTTTTCGACGACGAAGGCCGAGATGCCGCGCGGGCCGTCACCGCCGGTCCTGGCCATCACCACGTACACGTCGGAGGCGCCGGCGCCGGAGATGAACTGCTTGACGCCGTCGAGCACATAGTCGCCGCCTTCCCGGACGGCCCGGGTGCTCAAGGCGCTGGCGTCGGAGCCGGCACCCGGCTCGGTGAGGCAGTAACTGGCGATGACGTCCATCGCGGCCAGCCGCGGCACCCAGGCCTTGCGCTGTTCGGCGGTGCCGAACTTATCGATCATCCAGGCACACATGTTGTGGATGGACAGGAACGCGGCGGTGGTCGGGTCCGCGATGGCCAGCTGCTCGAAGATGCGGACCCCGTCGAGCCGGCGCAGGCCGCTGCCGCCGACATCCTCGCGGCAGTAGATCGCCGCCATGCCCAGCTCGGCCGACTCGCGCAACACGTCGGTCGGAAAGTGTTTGGCGGCGTCCCATTCCAGGGCGTGCGGGGCGAGGCGCTTGGCGGCGAACGCGGCCGCCGTCTCGGTGATGACCCGCTCGTCGTCGTTGAGGGTGAACATAGAGCCCTAATCCATTGTGGGGATGACGAATTCGGCGCCATCCTTGATGCCGGACGGCCACCTCGACGTCACCGTCTTCGTTTTGGTGTAGAAGATGATGGACGAGGGCCCATGCTGGTTGAGGTCGCCGAAGCCGGAGCGCTTCCAACCGCCGAAGGTGTGGTAGGCCACCGGAACCGGGATCGGCACGTTCACGCCGACCATGCCCACCTGCACCCGGGACACGAAGTCGCGGGCGGCGTCGCCGTCGCGGGTGAAGACGGCCACGCCGTTGCCGTACTCATGTTCCGAAGGCAACCGCAGCGCCTCTTCGTAATCGTGGGCGCGCACGATGCACAGCACCGGCCCGAAGATCTCGTCGGTGTAGATCGACATGTCGGGAGTGACGTGGTCGAACAGCGTTGGGCCGATGAAGAATCCGCCCTCGAGGCTGGCGTCGTCGAATGTCAGGTCGTCGCTGGCGCGCTCGCGGCCGTCGATCACCAATTCGGCGCCGGCCTGGACGCCCTGGCCGATGTAGTCGCGTACCCGCGCCAGCGCGGCCTCGGTGACCAGCGGGCCGTAGTCGGCCTTGGGGTCCAGGCTGTGCCCGACGCGCAGGTTGTTGATCCGGTCAATGAGCCTGGCGCGCAACCGTTCCGCGGTCCGCTCGCCGACGGGCACCGCGACGCTGATCGCCATGCACCGTTCGCCGGCGCTGCCGTACCCGGCCCCGATCAGCGCGTCGACCGCCTGGTCCAGGTCGGCATCGGGCATCACGATCATGTGGTTCTTGGCGCCGCCGAAGCACTGCGACCGCTTGCCGGTGGCCGCGGCCGTCGCATAGATGTACTGGGCGATGTCGGAGCTGCCGACGAAGCCCACCGCCTGGATGTCGGGGTGGTGCAGGATGGCGTCGACGGCCTCCTTGTCTCCGTGCACGACCTGGAACACGCCGGGCGGCAGGCCGGCCTCCAAGAACAGCTCCGCCAGCCGCACCGGAACCGACGGGTCACGCTCGCTGGGCTTGAGCACGAAGGCGTTGCCGCACGCGAGGGCCGGCCCGGCCTTCCACAGCGGGATCATCGCCGGGAAGTTGAACGGGGTGATGCCGGCGACCACTCCCAGCGGCTGGCGCAGCGAGTAGACGTCGATGCCCGGGCCGGCGCCTTCGCTGTACTCGCCCTTGAGCAGGTGGGGGATGCCGATGGCGAACTCGATGACCTCGATGCCGCGCTGGACGTCCCCGCGCGCGTCGGCAACCGTCTTGCCGTGCTCGAGGGACAGTAGCTCGGCGAGCTCGTCCATGTGGTCGTTGACCAGTTCGACGAATCGCATCAGCACACGCGCGCGCCGCTGCGGATTCCACGCCGCCCAACCCTTTTGCGCCTCGACGGCCGAGGCCACCGCGGCGTCGACTTCGGCCTTGCCGGCCATCGGCACCCGCGCCTGCACCTCGCCGGTGCTGGGGTTGAAGACGTCGGCGGTGCGGGTCGATTGGCCGGCGGTGCGCTGCCCATCGATGAAGTGGGGGATTTGGGTTGTCATGGTGTCCTCGAGTTGTACGCGCGTGAGAGGCGGATACTTGGATATCCTAGTAACCGCCGACGGGCGTCGCAAGGACACCGGTTTCACGCCAGGTAGTTGCCCGCTTCCAGGTCTTCCAGGAGGCTCGGGTGGCTGGGTCGCCAACCGAACCTCTGGCGGGTCAGCGCGCTCGAGGCCGGTTGGTCCGCCTCGAAGACGGCGCCGAAGAAGCCGAAATGGTCGGCCGGGACCGGCGTCGTGGGCACGCCGAGTTCCCGCCCGATGGCCTCGGCGAGCGCGCGCATCGGATCCCCCTCATCGGCGACCGCGTGCGCGACCGTACCGGGAGTGGCCTCCTCGAGAACCAAACGAAACAGGCACGCGGCATCGAGGACATGCACGGCCGGCCACCGCTGGCCGCCGTCGCCGACATATCCGGACACCCCGGTGCGTCGAGCCGCCTCGATGAGCAGGGACGCGAACCCGCACGGCCCGCCCGCCCGGTGCACGGACCTGGGGAGGCGGACCACCGCCGACCGGACCCCCTTTGCGGCCAGGTCCAGGGCGGCCTTGGCGTTTCGGCCCCGTCCGCCGATAGATCCATCGGTCGGCATCGGGTCCTCCTCGGTGCAGGCACGGCCGGGCACAACCGGTGTTCCCGAGGCCATGACGAATGGCTTGCCGGTCCCCTCGAGGGCGGCGCCGAACGCCTCGACGGCACCGGCCTCCTGGGTGACCGCCTTTTCGAAGTCGTCGAAGTGCAGGAAGGCGAGGTGAATCACGGCGTCGGACTCCGCGGCGCCCCTGCGCAGGCTGTTCGGGTCGTCGAGATCGCCGCGTAGCACCTCGGCTCCCATGGACTGGGCGGCCAGCGCCGACGCGTCGGAGCGCGCCAGCGCGAGGACCTCGTGGCCCGCGCCGATCAGTTCGGGCACGATGGCCGAGCCGATGCCGCCGGTGGCACCCGTGACGAAAACCCGCATGAGCGTCTCCTCTGAGTGATGGGACTGATGTCTCATCACGCTACCAGGTGATGGGACAAAGGTGTTATCGCTACGATGACGGGATGCCCCGATGGGAACCCGATGCGCGCCTGCGGCTGGTCGAGGCCGCGCTGCATCTGTTCTCCGAACAGGGCTACGACCGAACCACCGTCGCCGAGATCGCCGATCGCGCCGGGCTGACCAAGAGCACCTTCTTCCGGTATTTCCCCGACAAGCGGGAGGTGCTGGCGGCCGGCCAGGAAAGCCTGTCGCGGCTCTTGGTCGACGGCATCTCGTCGGCGCCGGCGGACGCCACCCCGCTCGCCGCCGTCGCGGCCGGGCTGGACCGCGTGGCCGGGTCGATGACGCCGTTCAATCGCGAGCTGGCGCCCCGGCTCAAAGCGGTCATCGCCACCAGCACCGAGCTGCAGGAGCGCGATGCGCTCAAACAGGTCGGCCTGGCCGCGGCCATGGCGGGTGCGTTGCGGGCGCGCGGCGTGCCGCACCGGGCGGCGGCCCTGGCGGCCGAGCTGGGTGGGCTCGCTTTCAAGGAGGCGTTCGCCGAATGGGTCACGGCCGACGGCGATCAGAGCCTGGGCGAATTGGTTCGCACCGCCCTGAACGAGATCCGTGCCGCGGCGGCCGACCTCGGCTGAGCAGGCTAGCCTTCAGGCGTATGCGCACCGTCGAGGCCGATTACCTGGTGGTCGGCGCGGGCGCCATGGGCATGGCGTTCGTCGACACGCTGGTGTCCGAGACGGATGCCCGCGTGGTGTTGGTGGACCGCAATCATCAGCCGGGCGGGCACTGGACCATGGCCTACCCGTTCGTCCGGCTGCACCAGCCCTCGGCGTTCTACGGCGTCAATTCGCTGCGCCTCGGCAGCGACTCCATCGACCAAGTCGGTTGGAACCAAGGGCTTTACGAGTTGGCCACCGCCGGGGAGGTGTGCGCCTACTACGACCATGTGATGCGCCAGCGGCTACTGGCGAGCGGCCGGGTCTCCTACTTCCCGATGAGCGAGTACCGCGGTGACGGCCGCTTCACCACGCTCGCCGGCGCCGACTACACCGTCAGGGTGGCCCGCCGCGTCGTGGACGCCACCTACATGCACGTCACGGTGCCGGCCATGCGCCCGCCGCCCTACGCCGTCGCGCCCGGCATCACCTGCGTGCCGCCGAACGACCTGCCGAAACTGGGTGCGCAGGAACGTTATGTGATCGTCGGCGCGGGAAAGACCGGCATCGACACCTGCCTGTGGCTGCTCGGCCAGGACATCGCGCCGGACCGGCTGACCTGGATCGCGCCCCGCGACTCCTGGCTGCTGGATCGCGCGACGATGCAGCCGGGACCGCTGTTCGCCGACAAGATCAAAGCCGGCTTCATTGCGCAACTGCGCGCGATCAACGACGCCGCGTCAATCGAGGATTTGTTCTGCCGGCTCGAGGACGTCGGCAGTGTGCTGCGGATCGATCCGGCGATCCGGCCGACGATGTATCGCTGCGCGACAGTCACCCGGGCCGAACTCGAACAGCTGCGACGCATCGGCGATGTGGTGCGCATGGGTCACCTGCTGCGGGTCGAGGCCGACCGGATGGTCCTCGAGGGCGGCACGGTGGCGGCGCTCGACGGCGACGCCCTTTTTGTCGATTGCACCGCCGACGGCGCCGAAAAGCGTCCGGCAACAACAATTTTCGATGCCAGCCGAATCACGCTGCAAAGCGTGCGCGGTTGCCAGCAGATCTTCAGCGCCGCGCTGATCGCCCACGTCGAAGCGGCGTATGCCGACGACACCACCAGGAATCAGCTTTGCGTGCCGTTGCCCCACCCGGACACCGATATCGACTGGCTGCGGTTGGCGCTGGCGGATTACAGCAATCAGCTGCGCTGGCTCGACGATCAGGAGCTGACCGCCTGGCTGTCCGCGGCGCGCCTGGACCTGTTCGGCCATCTCGTCGGTCATCTGCTGCCGCCGGCGTCGGCAAAGCCCCGCGTGCGCGACCGGTTGCTGAGCATCGCCAGGTCGGTGTTCTCGGCCACCGCCACCAAACTCGACGCGCTGCTCAGTGAACAAACCTCGGTTGCCGCACCGTGATAACCGGTGTAACCCGGCTCGATATTCATCGGGTGGAGGAGGCACGTGGCGGCACAAAGCGAACCCGTCAAACGGCCGCTGCGGGCGGTGCCCGACAGCGGCTTTGACGATGGCTATCCCGACTGGGAAGCGGTGTACCAGGACAACGCGTCCTGGGTCTACCGCACGCTGTTCGCCCGGGTCGGCAACCGGGCCGACGCCGAGGATCTCACCGCCGAGGTCTTCCTCGCCGCGCTGCGGCCGCTGCGGCTCACCGCGAGCGTCGGCGAGGTGCGCGCCTACCTACGGGTCACCGCGCGAACGGTGCTGGCCGCGCATTGGCGGGAGACCCTGGGCCGGGAGATAACCTCGATCGACGACATCGAGCAACCACCGGAAAGCGAGGAAGCGATCAGCACCGCGCCGCAGCGTGTTGCCCGGGTTCTGGACAATCTGCCGGACCGTTACCGGCATATCCTGGAATTGCGCTTCCTGCAAGGGCATTCGATCAAGGATTCCGCAGCGGAACTCGGGGTCAGCGTCGCCAACGCCAAGGTGCTCCAGCATCGCGCGCTGCGATTGGCGGCGCAGGTCAACGATGGGGGTGCACCATGAACGCGCGAGGGCTCCGCCGATACGTCGACGACCTGTTGCGGGGCCGGCGGCCCAGGCCGTTCGCTCCAGACGACTTCGAGGCGGCGCAGCTGCGCACGGCGATCGAATTGCGCGCGGCCGGACGCCGGGGCGAGGCCCCGCGGCAGGAATTCCTCGACGATCTGCACGGTCGCCTCGCCGAGCAGATGTCCGACGCGCGCCCGCACGCGGCGCCGAAGCGCAGCAGCACCCGCCGCCAGGTCATCGTCGGCACGTCGGCCGCGGCGGCCGCCGCGGTCACCGCGGTCTCCATCGACCGGGCCGTGATCGCCGGCCAATCCGGCGGGGTCCCCGCCGCCGACAACGCGCCGCTCACGCCCAACGCCGGCACCTGGCAGCGGGTGGCGGCCAGTTCGCAGGTAACCGACGGGAACATGCATCCCTTCGATCTCGGTTCGGTCAGCGGATTCGTCCGCCGCGTCGACGGCAAGCCGCAGGCCGTCTCCGGGGTATGCACCCACCAAGGTTGCCGGCTCTGGTTTGACGCGCCCGACGACACGCTGCGCTGTCCCTGCCACTCGACGTCTTTCTCGCCTACCGGTCAGGTGCTCACCCACCAACTGCCGATCGCCCCGAAGCCGTTGCCGGCGTTGCTGGTTCGTGAGGTCGATGGTGTTATCGAGGTGTTCGCGCCCGCGCGTCCCGACCAGCCCGCCTGAGTGGTGTAACCCGCCGCCCTATTCCTGGGCATGACGCTTCGAAAACATTCGGCGGTCGCCCTGGCCGCCGCGGTCCTCCTGGCGGGCTGCTCGGCTTCGCGGCCCGCGACCGGCTCCGGCTCCGGCACCAGCATGCCGATGGGCTCGGTGACGGCGCCCGCGGCTCCGGTGAGCGGCAACCAGGTCACCATCGACGGCTTCGCGTTCGCGCCGGCCACGCTGACCGTCCCCGTGGGCACCACGGTCACCTGGACCAACCGCGACGAGGAGCCGCATACGGTGGCCGCCTCCGACGGTTCGTTCCACTCACCCGGGATGGGGACTGGGGCCACCTTCACCCACACCTTTTCCGAGGCCGGAACGTTCGACTACGTCTGCTCCATCCACCCGATGATGCGCGGGAGCGTGGTGGTGACGCGATGAATCCCAACATGAGTCGCCGCCAGCTGATGCGGCACACGGCGTGGTTCGGGGCGGCCGTGGGCTTCGCCGTGGTTGGTGGCGAGGTGATTTCGCACGTTGCGGGTGCCGAGGCCGCCGAGCGCGCGCACGCCCGGCCCACCCTGCGGTTCGCCCAGATCAGCGACAGCCACATCGGATTCGCCGGGGCGCCCAACCCGGACGTCACCGGCACGTTCAGTCACGCGATCGAGCAGGTCAACAATCTAGGCTACACACCGGATTTCGTCGTGCACACCGGCGACCTGACGCACCTGTCCAGCCCCGAGCAGTTCGACCAGGTGAAGCAGATGATGACGGCCCTGAAGACACCACACGTGTTCACCGTGCCCGGGGAGCACGACTCGGTCGACGATGCGGGGCAGAAGTACCGAAGCGCCTTCGGTGCCGGATCCGTCGGCGACGGCTGGTACAGCTTCGACACCGCGGGCGTGCACGTGATTGCGCTGGTCAACACGCTGAACCTGCACAAGCTCGGGCATCTGGGTGCCGACCAATTGTCTTTCGTGGAAAAGGATGTCGCGCGGCTGTCGAGCGATACCCCCATCATCGTGTTCAGCCACATCCCGTTGTTCGCGATGTACCCCAACTGGGGCTGGGGCACCGACGACGCGGCCCAGGCGCTGAGCTACCTGCGCCGGTTCTCGTCGGTCACCTGCCTCAATGGGCATGTGCACCAATTGTTTTCCAAAACGGACGGCAACGTGACGTTCTACAGCGGGACGACGACCGCGTACCCGCTGCCGCGGCCCGGTGACGGTCCGGCGCCCAAGCCGGTCACCCTGCCCGCAGGCAAGCTCCGCGACGCGCTCGGCATTCGCGAGGTGAGTTACACCCGCGGCGAGGCCGCCCTGGCATTGAAAGAGCAGGCGCTGCAATGACTCTGCTGATTCGCATCGGCCTGGCCATGTCACTGGCGGCCAGCGCGGCCAGCCACGCCTACCTGTATATCCACGGCTACCGACACATCCCGGACGTCGGCGCAGCCTTTCTGGTTCAAGCCAGCGCGTCGTTCGCCATCGCCCTGCTGATCCTCTTCGGCGGTCCGGGCTGGCTCCGCTGGGCCGGCGCGGCCGTGGCGGGTGGCTCGCTGGTGGCCTTCGGGCTATCGAGAACGGTTGGCGTGCTGGGCTTTTCGGAACAGGGCTGGCAGCCCGCGCCGCACGCCGCGATCAGCGTGGGTGCGGAGGTGCTGACGGTGCTGCTGTGGGCGGGGGATCTGATCGTTCGGCGACCACATTGGCTGGCTGGTGGCGTTCACCGGCAGCTTCCTCTTCGGCCGCCCATTTCTTCAGAAGCCGAGACTTGAGCGACATCGAGGGCTTCTCGACCAGGAACCAGCTCAGCGCGGCGACCGGCAGCGTGACGAACGTCGCAACGATTGCGTGCACAACCGGATTCGGACGGTCAGGCCAAGAGATCACCAGCAACTGCTGAATCGGGAACGCGTAGATGTACACGCCGTAGGACAGGTCGGTACGAAGCCTCAGGCGTTTGTTTTTGAGGAGTGCACCGGAGGCGATGATGGCGTACGCGAGCGGAATTCCACCGAGCAGCCGGTAATGCGGAAGCAGGGTGCCGCCCAAGGCGACCACGACCGCGCTCAGCGCGACGAGCGACCACCGGGCGGGTATTTTGTCCCGCCACTGGTAGAGCAACGCGCCGGCCGCAAACATGACCGCGAAGCGCGAGCTCACGGCCGCGAACTGGCCCATGAACGGCTCACCGAGTCTGATCGGCGGAGACAACGCCTCGCCGATCACGGCCAACGCCAATATGGCGGGAGAAACCCATCGGCGGTTAGCCAGCCCGGCCATGCCAAGGGCGGCCACGGCGAAATAGCAACCCAGCTCGAAGATGAGTGTCCACAGCGAACTGTTCCAGCTTCCCGGATAAGGGACCCCGCGCGGTGTCCCGCCGACGTCGGCCTTCAGCATCACCACGGCGCTGTTCATACCGACGTACTCGAGCGGTGCGCTGGACAGCAGGAGCCTGAGCGCCGCGCCGCCCTGAATCGCCAGGCCGATCGGAGCGATGACGAACGCGGTGATGACCAGGCAGACGTAGTAGCCCGGGAGGATCCGGAGGGCCCGGGCGGCAGAGTAGTCGCGGAGGTGCGGGTGGCGAAGCCAGCTCGCGGTGATGAGGAATCCCGAGATGGCGAAGAAGCCATCGACTCCGCCGGCGGCGATGTATGGCGCGCCGGCCCATAGGTGACCGGTGAGGATAAAGGAGTGCCCGACGATGACCGAGGTCGCCAGCGCCAGGCGCCATGCGTTGAGCGCGTTAGCGCGCGGATCGAACGCTTGCCCGAGGGTCATAGGCCTCCGCCCATATCGCCCCCGAAGCCGTCCGCGGCATAGTATGACAAGCCGCCGGGCGTGTTGGGAATTTTGGCTTATTTGACCCGCTTGTGAACCGGGCCTAGCCGGTACCCGGGGCCTGGGGAGCGGTCCGGTCGGCGACGAGCTCCTCGGGTTGTTCGCCGCCCGGCCCTGCGGGCGCGGGTGCGCCCCACTTCTGCTTGAGTCGCCGTTTCAGGGACATCGAGGGCTTTTCGATGACGAACCAGCTAAGGGCGGCCACGGGCAGGGTACTGACCGCGCTGACGACGAAGAACACGACCGGATGCAGAGTCGCGAGCCCGCAGACGGCCAGTATCTTCTGAGTGGGGTACGCGTAGATGTACACCCCGTAGGAGATGTCGGTGCGCAACTGCAGCCGCTTGTGCTGCAGCAGTGCGCCCGACACGATGACCACGTACGCCAGGGGAAGGGCCGCGACCACGCGGTAATCGGGCAGGAACCCAGCCGCAACAACGATGGCCGCGCACACCGCGACCAGCGACCAGCGGGCGGGAATCACGTCCCGCCACTGATACATAACCGCCCCGGCGGCGAACATGATGGCCGAACGCGCGGCGAGCTGGGGGATGGTCCAGACACCGGGGAAAGTCAGCGGGGGAAACACCAACGCCGCACACACGGCCACCACCAGCAGAACCGGAGAAACCCACCGGCGGTTGGCCAGCCCGACGACGCCGATGAAGGCAACGGCGAGGTAGCACAGCAATTCCCAGACGAGGGACCACAGCGATGCGTTCCAGGTGGGCCCACCGGGCGCCTGACTCAATGTGCCGGCGATGTTCGGTTGGAGGTAGGCCACCGCGCTGTTTTTCAAGACGTATTCGATCGGTGCGATGGAGCGCAGCAGCTTGAGAGCCGACCCGCCCTCGATCAGCACACTGATGGGCGCGAACACGAACGCCGTCACCACCAGGCAGATGTAAAAGCCAGGCAGGATGCGCAGGGCTCGCGCGGTGAGGTAGTCACGCACGCGCGGGTCGGTGAGCCAACTCCTGGTGATGAGGAATCCCGAGATCGCGAAGAAGCCGTCGACCCCCACGGAGAAGAAGAGCTGATTGATCGCCGCGGGCGGCGTGCGGCCGGTGATGGGCCAGGAGTGGAAGAGCATCACCTCGGCCGCGAGCACCAACCGCAGCGCGTTCAGAGCATTACTGCGCGGATCGAATACCTGCCCGAGCTTCATCCGCCTCCGACCGTCGTCCCCCATCGAACTGTCCGCGCCATCGTATCGGCCGCACGCCGACGGCGTGGTCGGATGGGGATTGTCGACTAGGCCGTGCCCGGACGTTCCGGGGGAAGCGGGGATCCCGGGACTTCCTGGGCGGGCGGCACCATCACTGTTTGATCTTGAGTTGCATCTTGATCTTGGTCTTGGGGAGCGGACGATTTCTTTCCGAACCGCCGTTTGAGGCGCCGCGCCGGCTTCTCGACCAGGAACCAGCTCGCCGCGGCCAACGGCACCGTGGCGGCGGCGGTAACACCGGTCAACAGCAGCGGGTTAAGGCTGATGAGCCCGCAGACGAGCAGCAGCTGCTGGGTCGGGTAGGCGTAGATGTACATGCCGTAGGACAGGTCGGTACGCAGTTTCAGGTGCTTGTTGCGGATCAGGGCGCCCGATACGACCACGGCGTAAGCCAGGGGCAAGGCGCCGACCACCCGGTAGTCCGGCAGGAAACCCGCGGCCACGACGATGGCCGCGCTCAACGCGACGAGTGACCAGCGGGCGGGGATCACATCTCGCCACTGATAAAGGAACGCGCCGGCCGCGAACATGATGGCGGTGCGGCACGCCAAGAAGAACAGGGCGGTGCGGACGTCGCCCTCGTGTTGGGTCATGACATCGGGGAACTTCAGCCCCGGCAGCATCATCGCGCCGCCCGTCGCCAGCAGCAAGAATGCGAGAGACACCCACCGGTGGGTGGCGAGTCCGACCACGCCGATGATGGCAACGATGAGGTAGCACATCACTTCCCAGATGAGGGACCACAGGGAAGCGTTCCAGACGCCCGCGCTGGGAACCCCGGTCGGAGTACCGCCGATATCGAACTTGACCAGCGCCACGGCGCTGTTCTTCAACACGAAGTCCAGCGGCGCGCCCGAGGTGATGAGCTTGCCCGCCGAGCCGCCTTGAATCGCCACGCTGATGGGGGCGATGACGAAGGCGGTCACCAGCAGGCAGACGTAGAACCCGGGCAGGATGCGCAGCGCGCGGGCGGCGAGGTATTCACGGAGGCGGGGATTGCCGAGCCAACTCGCGGTGATGAGGAATCCGGAGATCGCGAAGAACCCGTCCACCCCGACGCAAAGTAGAAGCTGGAGGACGGCCCGGGCGGACGGGAGGTGGCCCCTGATCGGGAAGGTGTGCCAGAAGATCACTTCACCCGCCAGCGCCAGCCGCCAGGCATTCAGGGCGTTATTGCGCGGATCGAAGGCCTGCGCGAGTTTCATCCGCCTCCCCCGTGTCCGTACAGGGCCTAATCGGCGTATCGTATCGCGACCAAGCGCCAGAATGGGCCGGTTCACGGTACCTAAGGTATCGCGCAATGGCAAATATGCGGTTGGTCAATATCCGCGCACCAAGCTCGGTCAATTGGTGAATACAATTTGGCGCGCGAAGAGTGGCCAAGTGCCTTGTGGGATAACGACCGTCGCGGTCGGTGAAACAACGCGACCCCGCGGTTATGCGTTGCGCATCCCGTCGATAAACCTCTGCGTCTCCTCCCAGCTGGGCAAAAGCCCTGCGGCTCGCACCTCTTCGAAGCTGGGGGCCGCGGCGTCGCGGTCGGACAGGCTGGGGGCGGCACCGTTCACCAGCGGCCAGTCGACCCCGATCGCCGGATCGGTCGCGCAGATGGTGTGCTCGCGCTGCGGGTTGTATTCGGCCGAGCAGAGATACATCACGGTCGAATCGTCCTGCAAGGCAAGGAAGCCGTGCCCCAGGCCTTCGGAAAGGTAAATCGTCCTGCGGTCCTTGTCGTCGAGCAGCACCGAGTCCCATTGCCCGAATGTCGGTGAGCCCTCCCGGATATCCACCACGACGTCGAACACCGAGCCGCGTACGCAGGTCACATATTTGGCCTGGCTCGGCGGCAGCTGGGCGAAGTGCAAGCCGCGCAGCACGCCGGCGGCCGAGACCGAACAGTTCGCTTGGCGGACATCCAAGCGGTGGCCGGCGAATTCGGTGAACCCGTGGTCGGTGAGCCATTCGAAGAACAGTCCGCGGGAATCGCCGTGAATGGTGGGGGTGATCTCCCAGGCGCCGGGGATTGCGAGCTCGCGAACCTTCATCTACTGACCACGCTCTTCGTAACGGGCTTCCGCGGCGTCCTTCAAAGGGCGCCACCATGATTCGTTGGCACGATACCAGTCGATGGTGGCGCTCAACCCCTCTTCGAAATCGGTGTGCTTTGGCGCCCAACATAATTCGTCGTACAACAGCGAAGGGTCGATGGCGTAGCGCAGATCGTGACCGACGCGGTCGGTCACGTGGTCGAAGTCATCTTGTTCGCGCCCCATCATCTTCAGCAGCGTGCGCAGCACACTCAGATTGTCGCGCTCGCCCTCGGAACTGATCAGGTACGTGCGGCCGATCTCGCCCTTTTCCAGGATCCGCCGCACGGCGCTGTTGTGGTCGTCGACGTGGATCCAGTCGCGGACGTTGGCGCCGCTGCCGTACAGCTTGCACCGCCGGCCGGTGAGCACGTTGGTGATCTGGCGCGGGATGAACTTCTCGACGTGCTGATACGGCCCGTAATTGTTGGAGCAGTTCGAGATCGTCGCGCGCACGCCGTACGACCGCACCCAGGCTCGCACCAGCATGTCGGCGCCTGCCTTGGTGGCCGAGTACGGACTCGACGGGTTGTACGGCGTCGACTCGGTGAATCGGTTGGGGTCGTCGAGCTCGAGGTCGCCGTAGACCTCGTCGGTCGAAATGTGGTGCAGCCGCACGCCGTGGCGCCGCACCGCTTCCAGGATGGTGAACGTCCCGACGACATTGGTGTGCAGGAACGGGCCCGGGTCGTCCAGCGCGTTGTCCACGTGGCTCTCCGCGGCGAAGTGCACCACCGCGTCGGACTCGGCGACCAGCCGCGAGACCAGCTCGGTGTCGCAGATGTCGCCCACCACCAGCCGGATGGAGTCCTCGACGTCGGCCAGCGACTCCCGCCGGCCGGCGTAGGTCAAGGCGTCGAGCACCGTCACGGAATCTTCGGGGTGCTCCCGGACCGTGCTGTGCACGAAATTCGCGCCGATGAAGCCAGCGCCGCCGGTGACCAGTAACCGCATGCCCAAACCCTAACCGAGCGAGTCGGTCAGCTTGTGCCAGTCAGCCCCAGCGGCCCGGCCAATTCGCTCAGTGCCGAGACGAGCGCGTCGTCGTCCCCGGCGTCCAGCACCTGGACGGCGACGTGATCGGCCCCGGCGTCGCAGTGTTCGCGGAGCCGGTGCGCGATGGCTTCCGGCGTGCCGTAGGCGACCACCGCGTCGATCAGCCGGTCGCTGCCCGGCTTGCGCACGTCGGCTTCGGTGAACCCGAGCCGCAGCCAGTTGTTCACGTAGTTGCTCAGGTCCAGGTAGAAGTTCGCGTACCTGCGGCCGATCTCGCGGGCCTTTTCCGCGTCGGTGGTGAGTACCACCTTGTGTTCCGGCGCCAGGAACACGGAGTTGCCCACCAGTTCGCGTGCTTTGGCCGTGTGTTCCGGCGTGGTCAGGTACGGATGGGCGCCGGCGCTGCGCTGCGCCGCCAGCCGCAATACGCGCGGCCCGAGCGCCGCGAGCACCCGGCGACTGGTGGGCACCACCGCCGCGTCGAGCTCGTCGAGGTAGGAGACCAGCGCGTCGTACGGCTTGACGTACTCCTGGGTGTGCTCGGGGTGTCCCACCCCGACACCCAGCAAAAACCTTCCGGGATGGGCGTTTTCGATGCGCTTGAAGGACTCGGCGACCGCCGGGGCCGGTGCGGTCCAGATGTTGACGATCCCGGTGGCCAGTTGCAGCGACGTCGTCTGCTCCAGGGCCGGTTCCACCCACGACAGCTCGGCATCCGGTGAACCGCCGATCCAGACGGCGCCGTAACCCAGCGACTCGATCCGCGCCGCCAGTTCGGGGGTGATGGACCGCGACCCCAGCCATACGCCGAACCGGCCCAGGTCGGGTTTGAGTGCTACTGGCTCGGTCATCTACGTCCCCCTCGTGCGTCGTCTGCTAGCTCAGTCCGAGCGGCCCGGCCAATTCGGCCAGAGCCGGAACCAGGTTTTCATCCTTCGTCAGGACCTGCACGGGCACGTGGTCGGCGCCCGCATCGAGGTGCTCCTTCAGCCGCGCCGCGATCGCATCGGGCGTGCCGTAGGCCACCACCGCGTCGACCAGGCGGTCGCTGCCAGGCTTGGTGACCTCCTCGTCGGTGAAACCGAGCCGCTTCCAGCTGTTGCGGTAGTTGGCGAGCTGGAAATAGATGTCGAGCGCCCTGCGGCCCACCGCACGGGCCTTCTCGGGGTCGGTGGTCAGCACCGCCTTGTGCTCGGGAGCCAGGAATGCCGACGGGCCGATCAACTCGCGCGCCTGAGCGGTGTGCTCGGGCGTGGTGAGGTACGGGTGCGCGCCGGCGGCGCGCTCCGCCGACAGCTTGAGGACGCGCGGGCCCAGGGCGGCCACCACCCGTCGGTTGGCGGGCACCCCGTAGTCGTCCAGTTGCTGCAGGTATTCGACGAGCGCGTCGTAAGGCTTGCGGTACTCGGTGTGCGCCTCGGGATGGCCGACGCCGATGCCGAGCAGGAAGCGGCCGGGGTAGGCCTTGTCGATGCGGTGGAACGACTCCGCCACCGGCTTGGCCGCGGCCGTCCAGATGTTGACGATGCCGGTGGCCACCTGCAGGGTGGTCGTCGCTTCGAGGATGGGTTCCACCCAGGCCAGCTCGGCCGGTGGTGAACCGCCCACCCACACGGCCCCGTATCCGAGGGATTCGATGTCTTTGGCTTGCTGTGGCGTCACGCCGCGTCCGAACGATCCGAACCGGCCGAGATTGGGCTTGCTCGCTGCATCGGTCATGGTTGTTCCCAACCGGGGGCGCGTTGCGGCTATTCCGGAACGTCTACATCCACGGGCGGCGGCGTCTCGAGCGGCAGCAGCACGATGAACCGGGTGTCGCCGGGGACCGATTCCACGCGCAGGTCCCCTCGATGCTTCTTGACGACGATGTTGAAGGCCAGATCCAGCCCCAGGCCGGTGCCCTCGCCGAACGGCTTGGTGGTGAAGAACGGCTCGAAGATGTGCTCACGCACCTCCTCGGGCACCCCGGGTCCGGTGTCGCAGATCTCGACGCGGGCCATGTTCTCGCCCTCCCGGCAGGTGCGGACGGTCAGCGTGCCGCCCTCCTCGCGCATCGCGGCGATGGCGTTGTCGATGATGTTGGTCCACACCTGATTGAGATCACCTGGGTAACAAGGGATTTCAGGAAGAGATTGGTCGAAGTCCTTGACCAGGGTGATCACCGGATTCTTGCCGGACTCCTTGCTCGGGTCCTTGGTCAACCGGTCGGCGAACATCACCAGCGTGCTGCGCAGCAACTCGTGCACGTTGGCCACCTGGAACGGGGCCCGATCAAGCTGCGAATACTGCTTGGCGTCGGCGACCAACGCCGAAATCCGTTTGCTCGCTTCCAAAACCTGGTTCATCAGCAGTTCGCTCTCGATGGTGTAGTTGATCCATCGGATCGCCTCCTCCAGCGAGGTCGACGCGAGTTCCTCGCTGACCGTGGAAATCCGCTCCAGCCAGTCGGTGTCGATGCCGCCTTCGACGAACGTCGGCGCGATGTCCCAACCGCCCTCGACGCCGTGGTCTTCCAGCCAGTCGCCGACGGCGTCCTCGCGGTCGGCGGTTTCCATCGCGCTCAGGTGCTCGGACGCCGACTTGGCGACCTGCTCGGCGACCTCCTGCTGCAGGTGGACCAGGGCGCTGAGCGCCTCGGGACTGACCGTGCCGTCGGCGAGCATCGCCAGCTTGCCCCGCATGCCGGCGACCCGGCCGCGCAGGTCGGCCGCCGCACGGGCGATGGCCGCCGCGGGGTTGTTCAGCTGATGCGTCAGCCCGGCCGACAACCGGCCCAGCGCCAACAGCTTCTCCCGGTTGTCGATGATCCGGCGCGTGCGGTCGGTGCCGACGGCGATGCCGTCGAGCAGGTGGACCGCCATCGGGAATTGGTCCTTCATGAACCTGGCGAACACCGGCGCGTCCATCACGAAGAACCGCGACGGCTTGGTCACGTGCACCGAGGCGTCGTAGCTCTTCTGCTTCCCGCCGGTGAACGCCCGCCACGCCCCGCAATACACGCCGCGCTGCGAGGTGCGGTTGGTTTCGATGTCCTGGCCGCCGGAGAGCTTGGACATCATCAGCTCGCCCTCGATCAGGACGTAGAAGCAGGTCGCCGGCTCGCCCTCGACGCAGATCGGGCCCGGTTCGTAGTTCTCGATGTGCCCGTTGGCGCACAACACCGCCAGCTGCTCGTCGGTGAGGGCCTCGAACAGGAACAGGCTGCGCAGCTCGTCGGGCTCGCACGGCGCCTTCGCGGTCACGATTCCGCCAGGTAGCGGTGCACCAGCATCACGGCCATCGACCCCTCGCCGACGGCGGCCGCGACCCGCTTGGCGGACTCGGCCCGCACGTCGCCGGTGGCGAATACGCCCGGCACGCTCGTCTCGAGGTGGTGGGGCGGGCGGTCCAACGTCCAGCCGCAGACGTTGCGCAGGTCCGGCCCGGTCAGGACGAAGCCGTGGTTGTCGCGCGCGAGCACCCCGTCCAGCCACTCGGTGCGCGGCGCGGCGCCGATGAAGATGAACATCCGGGCGCAGGTGACGTCCTCGGTGTCTCCGGTCCGGTTGTCGACCAGGGTCAGCCGCTCCAGGTGGTCGTCCCCGACGGCGCGGCGCACCTCGGTGCAGGTGCGCACCGTGATGTTGGGTCGTTGCTGGATCTGCTGGATGAGGTAGTAGGACATCGAGGCGTCCAGCGACGGCGCCCGCACCACGATGGTCACCGACTTGGCCTCGCGGGAAAGGTACATCGCGGCCTGGCCGGCCGAGTTGGCCCCGCCGACGACGTAGACCTCCTCGCCGGCGCATTCCGACGCGATCGACACGGCGGCCCCGTAGTAGACGCCGCGGCCGGTCAGCTCGCCGCAGCCCTCCGCCGGCAGCTGGCGGTAGGCGACTCCGGTGGCCAGGATGACGGCGTGCGCGTCGATCGATCCGCCGTCGGAGAACCGCACGGTGCGCTTGGGGCCGTTGACCTCGAGCGCCGTGGCGGTGCGGGCGGTGATGAGTTCGGCGCCGAACTTCTCGGCCTGCCTGCGGGCCCGGTCGGCCAGCTGGCCGCCGGACACCCCGTCGGGGAAGCCCAGGTAGTTCTCGATGCGTGAGCTCTGGCCGGCCTGGCCGCCCGTCGCGGTGCGTTCGATGAGCACCGTGCGCAGCCCCTCGGAGGCGCCGTACACGGCGGCGGCCAGGCCCGCCGGCCCGCCGCCGATGACGATCAGGTCGTAGAACTCCTGCGACGGCGTGGTGGTCAGGCCCAGGGTGTCCGCCAGCTGCGCGTCGGTGGGCTCGACCAGGGTGTCGCCGCGTTCGGTGACGACGACGGGCAGCCGCAGGCCGTCCTCGCCGGCGGCCTTCAGCAACCGCTCGCCGTCGGGGTCGTCGGCCATGAACCACGAGTAGTGCAGCCCGTTGCGGGCCAGGAAGTCGCGCACCTGCCAGGACCGCTCCGACCAGCGGTGCCCGATCACCTTGGTGTGCGGGATGGGGTGTTCGGGTGCCGCGCGCCAGGCGTCCAGCAGCGCGTCGATGACGGGGTAGAACTTCTCCTGCGGCGGATCCCACGGCTTGAGCAGGTAGTGGTCCAGGTCGACGACGTTGATCGCGTCGATGGCGGCGTGGGTGTCGGCGTAGGCGGTCAGCAGCACGCGGCGCGCCGCCGGGTACAGGTCCATCGCCTGCTCGAGGAATTCGATGCCGCTCATCTGCGGCATCCGGTAGTCGGCGATCAGCACCGCGACCGTCTCACCCCGCAGCTTGAGCTCCTTGAGCGTCTCCAGGGCGTCGGGGCCCGACTCGGCGCGCACGATCCGGTGCCGGTCTCCGTATTGGCGACGCAGGTCGCGGGCGACCGCGCGGGAAACCGATGGATCGTCGTCGACGGTCAACAGGACCGGCTTGCGAGGCTGAACTGATGGGGTTGCGGGGCTCGCGGGACTCGTCATCGGGGTTAAGTATGCCCTCGTCAGGGCCCCGGCGGCAGGTCGAGGAGGCGGATAATCGGCGGCCCGGATTTCGCCGCCAGCGATTTTGGGTCAGGGCGCTGACCAGGTATCGTGGGACAACGGTGCGTCATCCGCGCCGACTTTTTGCGTGCCCTGTCTTAGGAACTTCCTGGAATTTCCTGCCCTTGGCTCACGTTTCTAGTCGGGCGAATGCTGCGCCGATATGGGCGCACACAAGGATACGAAACCAAAGACGAGGATTGCTGAAAAGTTATGGCCAAGAAGGACGGTGCCATAGAGGTCGAGGGCCGCGTGGTCGAGCCCCTGCCCAATGCGATGTTCCGCATTGAGCTAGAGAACGGTCACAAGGTGCTCGCCCACATCAGCGGCAAGATGCGGCAGCACTACATCCGCATCCTGCCCGAGGACCGGGTGGTGGTGGAGCTGTCTCCCTACGACCTGTCCCGGGGCCGCATTGTGTACCGGTACAAGTAAGCCCGAATTCCGACAACGAGAAAGAACAGGATCGAACAGCCGTGAAGGTGAACCCGAGCGTCAAGCCAATCTGTGACAAGTGCAGGGTGATCCGTCGGCATGGGCGGGTCATGGTGATCTGCTCCGATCCGCGTCACAAGCAGCGCCAGGGCTAGACGCAGCCCCTCACACAACTGAATGCAGACCTCCCAGCACCACTGAGCGGCTGGCATCTATAGAGATGGGCCAGCTCATCCACGCCCGGACGGAGGCCGGGCCCCGCGAAGCGGGAACGGGCTGGGAAAAGACCTCCGCCGAGAAAAAGAGGAAACGCCACCTATGGCTCGACTAGTAGGCGTCGATCTGCCGCGCGACAAGCGGATGGAGATCGCGCTGACCTATATCTTCGGCGTCGGCCGCACCCGGTCGAACGAGATCCTGGCAGCTACGGGGATCGATAAGGACCTGCGCACCAGGGACCTGACCGACGACCAGCTGACCCACCTGCGTGACTACATCGAAGCGAACCTCAAGGTTGAGGGTGACCTGCGCCGCGAGGTGCAGGCCGACATTCGCCGCAAGATCGAGATCGGCTGCTACCAGGGCCTGCGGCACCGCCGCGGCCTGCCGGTGCGCGGCCAGCGGACCAAGACCAATGCGCGCACCCGCAAGGGCCCCAAGCGCACCATCGCAGGCAAGAAGAAGGCCAGGTAATCGCCCATGCCACCAGCCAAGAAGGCAGCCTCTGCCCCCAAGAAGGGGCAGAAGACCCGCAAGCGGGAAAAGAAGAACATCCCGCACGGTGCCGCGCACATCAAGAGCACGTTCAACAACACGATCGTGAGCATCACCGACCCGCAGGGCAACGTCATCGCCTGGGCGTCGTCGGGTCACGTCGGCTTCAAGGGCTCGCGGAAATCGACCCCGTTCGCCGCGCAGCTCGCCGCCGAGAACGCCGCGCGCAAGGCGCAGGAGCACGGCGTGCGCAAGGTCGACGTGTTCGTCAAGGGCCCGGGCTCGGGCCGGGAGACGGCGATCCGCTCGCTGCAGGCCGCGGGCCTCGAGGTCGGCGCGATCTCCGACGTCACCCCGCAGCCCCACAACGGCTGCCGTCCGCCCAAGCGCAGAAGGGTCTAGGAAGACAATCATGGCTCGTTACACCGGACCCATCACCCGCAAGTCGCGCCGGCTGCGCACCGACCTGATCGGTGGCGACCAGGCCTTCGAGAAGCGTCCCTACCCGCCCGGCCAGCACGGCCGCGCGCGGATCAAGGAGAGCGAATACCTGCAGCAGCTGCAGGAGAAGCAGAAGGCCCGCTTCACCTACGGCGTCATGGAGAAGCAGTTCCGCCGCTACTACGAAGAGGCCACCCGGCAGCCCGGCAAGACGGGTGAGGAGCTGCTCAAGATCCTGGAAAGCCGGCTGGACAACGTCGTGTACCGCGCCGGGCTGGCGCGCACGCGCCGGATGGCCCGCCAGCTGGTGAGCCACGGCCACTTCAGCGTCAACGGCGTGCACGTCAACGTCCCCAGCTACCGGGTGTCGCAGTACGACATCATCGACGTGCGGGACGGCTCGCTGAACACGGTGCCGTTCCAGATCGCGCGGGAGACGGCGGGCGACCGGCCGATCCCGAGCTGGCTACAGGTGGTGGGGGAGCGCCAGCGCATCCTCATCCACCAGCTGCCCGAGCGGGCGCAGATCGACGTGCCGCTCGCCGAGCAGCTGATCGTCGAGTTCTACTCGAAGTAACGGACTTTCGAGCCGCCCGGCTCGAAGCCCCCAACGGCATCAAATAGCGGGTGCCGAGAAGGAGAAGAAGAAACAAATGCTGATTTCTCAGCGACCCACACTGTCGGAGGAAGTCCTCACCGACAGCCGCTCGCAGTTCGTCATCGAGCCCCTGGAGCCCGGATTCGGTTACACCCTGGGCAATTCGCTGCGCCGGACGCTGCTGTCGTCGATTCCCGGCGCGGCCGTCACCAGCATCCGCATCGACGGCGTGCTGCACGAGTTCACCACCGTCGCCGGGGTGAAGGAAGACGTCACCGCGATCATCCTGAACCTCAAGGGCCTGGTCGTCTCCTCCGAGGAGGACGAGCCGGTCACCATGTACCTGCGCAAGCAGGGCCCGGGCGCGGTCACCGCGGGTGACATCGTCCCGCCCGCCGGTGTCACGGTGCACAACCCCGAGATGCACATCGCGACGCTGAACGACAAGGGCAAGCTCGAGGTCGAGCTCGTCGTCGAGCGTGGCCGCGGTTACGTCCCGGCGGTGCAGAACCGGGCCTCCGGCGCCGAAATCGGCCGCATCCCAGTCGATTCCATCTACTCGCCGGTGCTCAAGGTGACCTACAAGGTCGACGCCACCCGTGTCGAGCAGCGCACCGACTTCGACAAGCTGATCCTGGATGTCGAGACCAAGAGCTCGATCACCCCGCGCGACGCGCTGGCGTCGGCCGGTAAGACGCTGGTCGAATTGTTCGGCCTGGCACGCGAACTCAACGTCGAGGCCGAGGGCATCGAGATCGGGCCGTCGCCGGCCGAGGCCGACCACATCGCCTCGTTCGCGCTGCCGATCGACGACCTGGACCTGACGGTGCGCTCGTACAACTGCCTGAAGCGCGAGGGTGTACACACCGTCGGCGAGCTGGTGAGCCGCACCGAGTCGGACCTGCTCGACATCCGCAACTTCGGTCAGAAGTCCATCGACGAGGTCAAGGTCAAGCTGCACCAGCTGGGCCTGTCGCTCAAGGACAGCCCGCCGAGCTTCGACCCGTCGCAGGTCGCCGGTTACGACGTGGCCACGGGCACTTGGTCCACCGAGGGCGCGTACGACGACCAGGACTACGCGGAAACCGAACAGCTGTAATAGACGTCCGTCCCGGCCCTACCTGATACGGGGGCCGGCCCCCAATGAGGAGATAGTGCAATGCCCAAGCCCACCAAGGGCCCCCGCCTCGGCGGGTCGTCTTCGCACCAGAAGGCCCTGCTGGCCAACCTGGCGACGTCGCTGTTCGAGCACAACCAGATCAAGACGACCGAGCCGAAGGCGCGCGCGCTGCGTCCGTACGCGGAGAAGCTGATCACGCACGCGAAAAAGGGCACGTTGCACAACCGTCGCGAGGTGATGAAGAAGATCCGCGACAAGGACGTCGTGCACAAGCTGTTCGACGAGATCGGGCCGTTCTTCGCCGACCGCAACGGCGGTTACACCCGCATCATCAAGGTCGAGCCGCGCAAGGGCGACAATGCCCCGATGGCGGTGATCCAGCTGGTGCTGGAGAAGACGGTGACCTCGGAGGCCGATCGGGCGCGCCGGGCCAAGACGCCCAAGAAGGCTCCGGTTGCGGCGGCGGCGGCACCTCAGGCGGCGGTCGAGCCTGAGGAAGCCGTCGGCCCGACGGCCGAAGAGGTGACCGAGCCGGCCGAGACGCCGGAAGCCGAGTCCGGAGAGGCCACCGAAGCCCAGGCCAAGGCCGAGGAGAAGGCCGACAAGGCCGTCGCCGCGAGGGCCGAGGCCGAGAAGGCCGCCGAGGCCGACGAGGCTGACGAGAGTTAACGACGCCGTCCGTCTGCGGCTCGACATCGCCTATGACGGGACGGAATTCGCCGGCTGGGCACCTCAGTCCGGCCAGCGCACCGTCGCCGGAGTGCTCGACGAGGCGCTGACGACGGTCTTCCGTGCGCCCATGCGGCTGCGGGCCGCCGGGCGCACCGACACCGGGGTGCACGCCACCGGTCAGGTGGCGCACGTCGACGTGCCGCCGGCCGCGCTTCCGCACGCCTACCCGCGCTCGTCACGCGCCGGGGAGGCGGAATTCGAGCCGCTGGTGCGCCGGCTCGGCCGGTTCCTGCCCACCGATGTGCGGGTGCTCGACATCACCCGTGCCCCAGCGGGTTTCGACGCCCGATTCTCGGCGCTGCGGCGCCACTACACCTACCGGCTGTCGACGGCGCCCTACGGGGTGGAACCACAGCAGGCCCGCTACATCACCGCCTGGCCGCGCCCCTTGGACGTGGACGCCATGGCCGACGCGTCGCGAGAGTTGCTGGGGCTGCATGACTTTGCCGGATTCTGCCGTCAACGGCCCAACGCCACCACGATCCGCGACCTGCAGCGCCTGGAGTTCTCGCGCGACGGCCACCTGATCACGGCGCACGTCACCGCCGACGCATTCTGCTGGCAGATGGTGCGCTCGTTGGTGGGGGCGCTGCTGGCCGTGGGCGAGCACCGGCGCCCGGCGTCGTGGTGTCGCGAATTGCTCACCGCCACAAGCCGTTCCAGCGACTTCGCGGCCGCGCCGGCGCACGGGCTGACGCTGGCGAGCGTCGACTACCCGCCCGATGACCAGCTGGAGGCGCGCAACCTGGTCACCCGGGACTTGCGCACCCGCTAAACCTTGGCCGCGACGAAACTGGCGGCCTGGTTGGTCAATCCGGGCACGTAGCTCAGGTGCGAGGCCCACCGGGTGCCGCCCGAGCAGATCGGGTCGCCCGGGTTGCACAGGTCGATGGTCTTGCCGGCGAATTCCGGAGTCAGGGCGTTCATCAGCCCGCCCGCCCGGCTGGACGGATTCCCGAACAGGGCGACGGCGGCGACGTGATCGGCGGCGGTGGCCGGCAGTGGCTGCCGGAAGCCCAGGCCGGGCAAGGGCGCGGCCGTGACGATGTCGACGACGGCGGCCCCCTGCGAGTAGCCGCCGAGCACCAGCTTGGTGTTGGGGCAGTTGCCCGCCATCTGCTGGATGTGGTTGCTGGCGTCGTTGGCGCCGTCCGCGGCGGCCAGGAAGTCCTTGTTGGCCGGGTAGTTCACCCCATACGCGCCAACACTTTTAGAAGTCTGCTGGCGCAGCGAGTTGACGAACGCCCCGCCGACCTTGCCGACGCCGGGCGGTTCGTCGGTTCCGCGGGCGAACACCACCTCAACGCCGGGGCAGGAGGCGAAGGCCTGCGGAAGCAGTTGGGGAGCAACCACTATCGCGGCGCCGGCGAGGAGGCCGGCGCCCAGCGTCAGTGGAATGAGCCGCACCCCACGATGTTAGGGGCGCGTTGATCTCGCGCCGGTAACGATTCAGACGAGAGGTGCTTGCGGAGTAACCGTGCTCGGGGTGGCCGGCGCGGGTGCCGGACCGGTTCCGCCGTGGATGGAGGGCGGCGACCCGGGCGGGGTCTCCTGCCCGTAGACCGGCGACGGCTGGCCGCCGGGTTGGGTGGGAACGGGGCCCAGCGGCGGCCCGAATCCGGGAACCGACTGACCGGTGCCGCCCAGTAGCTTGCTCGCGACGAACGCCGCGGCCTGGGTGGTGTACACGGGAACGTAACCCTCGGTGTGCCCGGTCCACTCGTTGCCCTGACCCGCATGGCAGATCGGGTCTTGCGGGTTGCACAGGTCGATCGCCTTGGAGCCCAGCAGCGCGCTCTGGGTGGGCAGGGTGCCGCCGGCGCGGTCGGCTATGTCGCCGAAGGTGGCGACCGCCGCGATGTTGGGGGCGTATTGCGCCGGCAGCGAGTTGCCCCAGCTGATGCCGCCGATGGGCACGCCGGCCACGATGTCCATCACCGACGCGCCCTGGGAGTAGCCGCCCAGCACGATCTTGGTGTTCGGGCAGGTCTCCACGCTCTTCTTGACGCGGTCGATCGTGTCGTTGGCGCCGTCACCGCCGTGCAGCTGCAGCTTGCTGGCGGCATAGTTCACGCCGTAGGGCAGGATGTTCAGGTTGGTCTGCTTGCGCAGCGAGTCCACGAAGGCGTCGCCGACGCGGCCCAGGCCGGGCGGCTCGTTGGTGCCGCGGGCGAAGATGACCTCGACGTCTGGGCAGTCGAAGGCGGAGGCTGTTGGCGCCGCGGCGGGGGACAGCAGCAGGCCAGAGGCTGTGACCAGTGCAGAGGCCCCGAGCCCGAGGCAGCGACCCACGCGGTGAGAAAACACGCCGTAACTTTACCTACCCTAAGCACGGTTCGAAAGTTCGCTGACCTGTGGATCGATTAAGCGTCTCCGCGGACGGGCGCTCTACCGTATGCGCAACGACTACGCAGGTTGGGGGAATCAGTGCCGCGTCAGCCGACCACGTGGCTGCACATCAGCGGCTACCGATTCCTGCTGCGTCGAGTGGAGTGCGCGTTGCTGGGCGGGGACGTCCGCACTCTCAGCGCCGGCTCGCGCGCGCAGACCGCGGCGCTGACGATCGGGTGCGTGCTGGCGGCGATCGCCGTCGCGGGGGCTGCGTTCCTTGCTTTGCTGCGGCCGCGGGTGGCGCTCGATGGCGCGCAACTGGCGATGGGGCAAGAATCCGGAGCGCTGTACGTACGGGTGGGCGATACCTGGCACCCGGTCATGAACCTCGCGTCGGCCCGGTTGATCGCGGCGGTGGCGGCGAACCCCCGGCCGGTGCGCGAAGCAGACCTGGCCCGCGCCAAACGCGGCCCGCTGCTGGGTATCCCGGGTGCGCCACAGTTCATTGGTGCTCCGTTGTCCGCGGACGAAGCGGCCTGGACGATCTGCGACGCCGACGGCGCGACGACGGTCGTCGTGGGACGCACCGAGGACGCGGCGGCAGCACCCCTCAACACCGGGTGGGCGGCACTGGTCGCGCCACCCGAGGGTTCGCCAACCTACCTGCTCTACGACGGGAAGCGGGCCGTGGTGGACGTCGCCGACGCAGGGGTCGTGCGCGCGCTTCGGCTGGAAGGCCGCAAACCGCGACTCGTCTCGCCGGCGTTGCTGAAGGCCGTCCCCGAGGCACCATCGATCAGGACACCCCTCATCCGGGCTGCGGGCGGCAACGCGTCCGCGCTCCCGGGCTTCCCGGTAGGAAGTGTGGTGCGCATCACACGGTCAGGGGGTGACGAGTATTACGCGGTGGTCGCTGCCGGTGTGCAGCGGATCGGAGAGGTGGCCGCCGACCTCTTGCGTTTCAGCAACTCCGAGGGCACCGCGAACGCGGTGACGGTGGCGCCCGATGCGATTCGCGCCGCTCCGATCGTCGACGCGCTGCCGGTGGCCGGCTTCCCCGACCGGCCTCCCACTCTGTCGGACGGCAGCGCCTTGTGCGTCTCGTGGCAGCCCGCGCCGCACGGCCAATCGGCCGTCAGGTTTCTGGTCGGCGGTCGGCTGCCGATACCGGCCGGTCAGGTACCGGCGATGTTGTCCCAGGCCGATGGCCCCGGCCCCGCGCTGGACGCCGTGTACATGCCGCCCGGCCGAAGCGCATACGTGCGAGTCGGCACGCGGTACCTGGTCACCGACAGCGGCGTGAGGTTCGCGGTCCACGACGACGACGCCGCGCATGATCTCGGGCTACCGGCGGCTAACCCGGCGCCGTGGCCCGTACTGGGCACCCTTCCGGCCGGGCCGGAGCTGAGCAGAGAGAAGGCGTCAATCGCCCGTGACTCTTTCGCGGGGATGCCGTAGTCGCCGCCTGGCCACACCGGCGGCCAGCGCGACCCCCAGCGCGGCGAGACAGAGGGCGACGCCGCGCAATGCGGTGTTCCGCGCGTGGGCGCTCTGCGGTGCGGGTGGTGGTGACGCGGCGATCGGCGCGGGGGCCGGCGTAGACGTGGGTCCCGGTGGACCGGTGTCGGTGCTGACTGCCGCCAGCGCGTCGATGGCGCCGTTGCCCACGAGCGGGTCCCAACCGGAGGACGGGTGATGCGCTGTCGACTCGATGCGCTGCATCACTTGCCGCGCGGTCAACACCGGGAACCGCGCCCGGATCAGCGCGGCCAGCCCGCTGACCACGGGCGCGGCATAACTGGTGCCGGACACCGGTTTCGACCCGAGTGGTGTTACCGCCTCGCCGAGAGCCGCTATGTCCACCCAGGGCCCTGCAAGGGTGAAGCCCGACGGCGCACCTTCAGGATTCACCGAACCGACGGTCAGGACGAAGTCGTCGTACCACGCCGGGCTGACCGCAACCGTGGCGGTCTCCCAGGTGGCATCCGAGCGCTGGGGAGGGCACTGCGCGGCTCCGCCGGTGTTGCCGGCCGCGGCCACGACGACGGCATTCTTGACGTCGACGGCGTAGGCCAGCGCGGCGCCCAGCGCGCGATCGTCGAGCGCCGCCGCGACCGGAACGCAGGCCACCGAGGAAATGTTGATCACCGACGCGCCGAGATCGGCGGCAGTGCGGACGGCTTTCGCCATGGTGTCGACGTCGCCAACGCCTCCGCGGGAGCGGTCGCTCGCAGGGGAGAACTTTCCGCTGGACTGGCGAATGCTGATCACGGTGGCTTCGGGGGCAATGCCGGCTGAGCCTGAATCCGCTGTCGCAGCGATGATTCCGGCGACCAGGGTGCCGTGCGCATCACAATCCTGTGTCCCGTCGCCGCCGGACACATAATCCCCGCCCGGCACCACATCGGCTAGCAGGCGATGCCGCGAGACACCGGTGTCGATGACCGCGACCCGTTGTCCGGTGCCGCGAGTGAGCTGCCAGACCCGCGGCAGGTCGAGGAGGTCCGTTAGCCGGTTAGGCGCCGATCCCGTCGTCATCGTCGCGCAAACCTCGCGTTGCACCGTCGGCCGCGGGGGCGCCGGTCGTGCGGGCTTCGGTAACCACCTGTCGTCGACCTGAGGTGGCGGAACTGCTTGCGCCGGCGGCAGTCCCAGCATTGTCATCCACACCAGCGCGGACACCGACAGGAGGCGGACGGCGGGCGACGGCCTCACTTGAGGTTCAATCCCCGGACGGCGTCATAGAGCCCGCATATCCAACAAGCCAATGGGACCAACGCAACCAGCGCCAGCCACTCCAACGCATCGAAGCTTCGGCGCGCAAGCGGCGAGAGCGACATCGCCGGAGCGGCGAATCCGAGGTAAAGCGCCGCGGCGCTCAGTGTTGCCGCCCCGGCGGCGACCCACGGCCCGTGCCCGGTTGTGCCCAAGACGGCGACGGCGAAAGTCGTCCCAACCACCGACATTCCCGCGATCGCGAACGTTTGCACCCTCGTGCCGGCACCGGAACGCGCACGTAGCAGCAGCAATCCGCCGGTGATCGTGCCGAACGCCATGCAGGACTGGCGTGTTGCACCGGCCAGAACGGTGACGACGGCGCCGACCGCCGCCGAGGCCGAAAACCCCGCAAGCAGGCTCGACAACCAGGCGTCGGCGCGGAGCGCTTGCGCCGTCAGGCAGGCCCGGCTTGCTTCGGCCTCGTCCAAGTCCGAGGGCGGCGACAGTTGAGGCGATAACCCCGCCAACACGATTGACACCCGCGCCGCGGCCCCGAGCAGGCCGAGCGACACCAGCGCGGCGCCCGCGCCCAGGGCCTCCGGCGGGGCGGCGGTCATCACCCCCACCAGTGCGGCCACGGCGACGACCGTCGTGACGCACGATACGGCGGTCAAAGTGACCGCGCCGCAACCCGATGCGCGCATCGCCACCACGCAGGTGACCGTGGCCGCTGTCGCGGCCAGCAATACATTGCAGACGCCAGGCGCGCCCGGCACCGCCAGGAAACCGGCGACCGCTGCAAACGCGGTGGCCATCGCGTTCAGCGCCAGCCCGGCGACCGCATTCCGGCCGGCCCGGTGCACCACCACGGCGGACAGCAGGGCGACCAGGCCCGCGCCTGCCGCCACGCCCACCGTCGTGTGAATCTCGTGGCCGGGGTTGCCGCTGAGCGCATTTCGGACGAGCGCCAGCACGCCGATCGCTGTCGAGCAGCTCGCCGCGACCGTACCGGTGCGCTGGGCCGCCAGCCGCCGTAGGGCATCCGTCCCCGGTTCCGGAGGCGACGTCAGCGCCTCCGCCACGGCCTCCGCGACGTCGTGGTGACGAGCGCCGGGTGGCGGGACGGGCTGCCGGCTCAGTAGGAGAACGGCGCCGTCGGCAATATTGTTCTGCGCCAACGTCTTCGACGGGTCCAGAACGGAGGATCCGGGGAGTGACAGGTGGTAGCGCTTGGCGGTCGGATCGTCGTCGTCGCGGACCTCGAGGAAGTCGACGATCGACGGGGTCAGGATGGCGATGGGAATCTCGGCCGGTAACGACAGGTCGGCGACGGTGGCGCCGGAATGAATCGACACCCGGCGCAGCCCTGGATCAGTCCCTTGCAACGGTGACCCCTTCAGTCAGATTGCCGCGAACATAGCCAGGTTTCGGCCACCGGGTTTCTGGCTGTCCACAGGTGACTTGTCGTGGCTTTCGGTGCTGCCTACGGTCGCGCAAGGGGAGGGGGCAAGATGACCCAAGCTTTCGTGCCCGTGGCGCGGCGCCGGCCACCGGAAGTAGCGACAGCGGACCTCGTTGTCGATCCGCCGCCCGGCCCGCCGTCTGCGTCAGCGCCGGGCCTGCTGCGCCTGTTGCCAGTAGTGCTGGCCGTGGCCGGAATGAGTGTTGTGGCGGCGGCATTCGGGTCAGGGCTGGGCGGGAGCCGCACCCCCATGGTCCTGGCGTTCCCGATGATGATGCTGGCCTCGTCGGTGGTGACAGCTCTGGCCGGGCGCGGGCGGCGCCAGGGCGGCGGCATCGAAGCCGAACGCCTCCGCTACCTCGGGTACCTCAGTCAGCTGCGCTCAACCATCGCCGAAACCGCCGCCGCACAGCGCTCCTCACTGACATGGAATCGGCCCGACCCCGACACGCTGTGGACACTGATCGGCGGCCCCCGAATGTGGGAGCGGCGAGGGACCGACCCCGACTTCTGCCTGGTCCGAGTCGGTACCGGGCCCCTTCCTCTGGCCACCCGGCTGGTAGCCCCGCCGACCAGCGAGCCTGCCGACCCGGTCACCACCACCGCCCTGCAACGCTTCCTGCGGACGCATTCCGCGATCGTCGGGCCGGTCGCGATCGCCTTGCGTGGACTCCCGCGTGTGACGATCGACGGAGATGTGACGGCGGCGCGGGAGACGCTGCGGGCGATGATCTGCCAGCTTGCCGTCTTGCACCCTCCCGATCAGTTGCTGATCGTCGCCGCAATCAGCGACCGGAACCTTCGGCACTGGGAGTGGCTGAAATGGCTGCCGCACAACCAACACCCGACCGCGGCCGATGGGTTGGGCGCTGTGCGGATGGTGTATCGGAATGTGCGGGATGCGCGAAGCGCGCTCACCGGCGCGCGGTCGGCGCACGCGGTGGTGATCACCGACCTGAACGGCAGCGTCGACGAGTTCGCGGGTGCGACCGTCGTCGAAATCGGCGGCGGCCGCGATGGCGCACCGGTGACCATTAGCCCGCTAGGTGAATCTCAGACGCTGACGGACCCCGACCGGTTGGGCCCCCTGGATGCGCTGGTATGTGCCCGCCGGTTGGCGATGTACCGGGCTGGCAACGGCCTTCGCGGTGACAACGGCGTGGCTTGGACGAGCCTGGTCGGCATCGACGAGGTGGGCCGTTTCGATCCGATCGCTTTGTGGCACAGCCAAGACCACCGCGATCGACTCTGCGTCCCGATCGGATCCCGGGCTGACGGCACCCGGTTGGAGCTGGATATCAAAGAGGCCGCCGAAAACGGCATGGGTCCACACGGGCTGTGCATCGGCGCCACGGGATCGGGCAAGTCCGAGCTATTGCGCACGATCGCGCTGGGGATGATCGCGCGAAACCCTCCCGATGTGCTCAATCTGCTGCTCGTCGACTTCAAGGGCGGGGCAACGTTTCTCGATTACGCGCGGGCGCCACACGTGGCCGCGGTCATCACGAATCTTGACGACGATGCGCCGCTGGTGGCCCGGATGCGTGATGCCTTGGCCGGTGAAATGAATCGTCGGCAAAGACTGTTGCGCGCGTCGGGCCGAGTCAGCGCCGCGGAGTACGAACGTGCGCGCGGGGAGGGCGCCGCATCGACGGCCCTGCCCACCTTGTTCATCATTGTCGACGAGTTTTCCGAGTTGCTGAGCCAACATCCGGATTTCGCCGACCTGTTCGTGGCGATCGGACGGCTGGGCCGGTCGTTGGGCATGCATCTGCTGCTGGCTAGCCAACGACTCGATGAGGGGCGGCTGCGCGGGCTGGACGCCCACCTGTCCTATCGGCTCTGTTTGAAGACACTGTCAGCCGGTGAATCACGGGCGGTGCTGGGAACTCTCGATGCCCATCAACTGCCGAATACTCCTGGGGTGGGTTACCTGCGCACGAGCGACGGGGAGCTGACCCGATTCCATGCCGCGTACGTCTCGGGACCGCCGCCGGGCGGTACGCCGGTCGCGACGCCCGCGTCCGCGCCGTCCGTGCGCGCGTTCGGGACACAGAGGGTCGGCGCGATCATTCATGCGGTCGAGACCGGTGGGTCGGCCGAGCGCACGGTGCTGCACGCGGTCCTGGACCGGTTGTCCGGCCACGGACCGCCAGCACACCAAGTCTGGCTGCCGCCGCTTGGCCCGGCGCCGGCGTTGCGCACCGTGCTTCGCGACGCTTCTCTCGAGTCGGCAGCCCTGACCGTTCCGCTCGGCATCGTCGACAGGCCCTTCGAGCAGTCCCGAACACCGCTGATGGTCGATTTGCGCGGAGCCGCAGGCAATGTGGCGGTCGTGGGCGCGCCGCAGTCGGGCAAGTCGACGGCTCTGTGCACGCTGATCACGGCTTTGGCGGCCACACACGACCCGCGGCAGGTGCAGTTCTACTGCCTGGACTTCGGCGGCGGGGCGCTGAGGTCGACGCGGACAATCCAGCATGTCGGTGCGGTCGCCGGCCGGGCCGCACAGCGACTCGTCGCGCGGATCGTGGCCGAGTGCGAGTCGGTCATCCGTTCACGGGAGGCCATCTTCAATGAGCACGGGATCGGGTCGATGGCGGAATACCGGCAGCTGCGGGCGCAGCGCAAGCTGCCCGACACCGATACTTTCGGGGACGTCTTCCTTCTGGTCGACGGCTGGGCGACCCTACGTGAGGAATTCGGCACACTGGAGGCATCGATCACCGCCATTGCGATGCAAGGACTTTCGTTCGGCGTGCACGTGGTGTTGTCGGCGTCGCGGTGGGCCGAGATCAGGCCCGCATTGCGGGACCAGATCGGCACCCGCATCGAGCTGAGGTTGGGTGATCCGGCCGATTCCGAGGTGGACCGAAAAGCGGCCCAACACGTGCCCCGGGGCGCACCGGGTCGCGGTCTTTCCAGCGACGGGTCGCACATGATCATCGCCTTGCCCCTGGCCGAGATCGCTCGCACTGAATTTCGTGCGCCCCCAATACTCCTGCTGCCCAGGATGATATCGCGCGAGGCCGTCGTAGCCCGGGCGGGAGGCCGCATCGTCCTGGGCATCGATGAGCATCGGCTGCAGCCGGTGCTGTGTGAATTCGGCCGGCACGCTCATCTTCTCGTGCTCGGCGACAAGGGCTGCGGTAAGACCGCGACACTCCGGACGCTGTGCCGCGAGTTGGTCCGGACCAAGACCCACGCGCAGGCCCACCTCGTGATCGTCGATTTTCGGCGCTCACTGCTCAGTGTGGTCGAATCCGATCATCTCGGGGGATACGCGATGTCGCCGGGCACGCTGACCGGAATGCTGCCAGACCTGCTCGACCTGTTGCGGCGCCGAATGCCCCCGGCCGACGCGAGCCAGGCCCAATTGCGAACCGGGTCCTGGTGGTCTGGGCCCGACATCTACCTCGTCGTCGACGATTACGATCTGGTCGCCGGCGCAGCAGGCAATCCGCTGGCGCCGATTGTCGAATACCTGCCTTTTGCAAGGGATCTAGGGTTGCATCTGGTCATGGCACGACGCAGCGGCGGGGCGGAGCGCGCGTTATTCGAGCCCCTGCTGGCGGCCGTACGTGACCACGGCTGCACGACGCTGATGATGAGCGGATCCCCCGGTGAGCACGCGCCGTTCGGGTCCGCTCGCCCCGCGCGATTGCCGCCCGGCCGTGGTGTCCTGCACACCAGCGCGGGCGACGAACAGCTCGTCCAGGTGGCATGGAGTCAGCCGTGAACGCACATCGCAGCGTCATCGAAGTAGGTCCCGGCACGGTCCGCCGGTTGTGTTGCGGGGCAAGCGCGGTCACTGAGGACGAGAGGTACGAGATCATCGGGGCGGCGCTCGGCGCGATAGACGATCAGGTCACGTTGGTGGGCGAGCGCCCGGTCGCCGTCGCTTCGCTATGGAGGGATGCGCTGCGATCGGTGGCCTGTGCGTGCGGTGAGGGCATCGTCGTGGTGTATCCGTCCTGGTGGTCGTCGTCGCGCGTCGGGGTGGTGAGCGCCGCGGCGGCCACCGTCTTCGGTGGGGTGCTGGCGCGGCCCCGGTCGTGGTTGCTGAGGCGGGCTGCCGGTGCCGATACGGAATCGACGGTGGTCGTGGAGATCACCGAACGGATGGTGGTGATCGGTGGCGCAGAAGCCGTCGCCATACCGCGTCGGCCGCAACCGCGTCCTGTCGCCGACGAGGTGGCGGCCGTCCTCGCGGGCATGCCCGCGGCCACCGTCCTCGTCGACACGCCGGGGACCGTCGCCGGCGCGGCGCCCCTTGCGGCGTCGATCGCTGATGCGGCGCGCGGCAACGGAAAGGCGGTGGTGTTAATCGACGATGCCCGGCTGGCCGGGTTGGCCCGATCCGTGGCGTCCGAATCCGACGAGCCGACTGAGCCACTCCGACCCGGCGCTCGTGTCCGACCGAGCGCGCGGGCACTGAGCGGTCTCGGCGCGGCCACCATGGTGCTTGCCGCGGCGGCCCCGGCGGTCGTCACCGTGAGCCGGCACAGCACCGTGACCCCGCCGCCGGTAGCAGCCGTGCCGACAACATTCCTGGTGGAAGGCCGGGTCGCCCTCACGGTGCCCGCGGATTGGCCCGCTCAACGGGTGGTCTCCGGGGCGGGTTCGGCCCGGGTGCAGCTGACTTCCCCATCCGATCCGCAAGTGGCGCTCCACGTTACTCAGTCACCGGTCGCGGGCGAGACCTTGAGTGGCACCGCCGAGCGGTTGAAACGCGCGATCGACGCCGAGCCCGCAGGTGTGTTTGTCGACTTCAATCCCTCGGGGACCAGCGCCGGCAGGACGGCGGTGACCTACCGCGAGATCCGCGCCGGCCATCACGTGTGGTGGACGGTGCTGCTGGACGGGCCGGTCCGGATCAGCCTCGGATGCCAGAGCCGGCCCGGGAGGGAAGAGACCGTCCGCATGGTCTGCGAGCAGGCGGTGCGGTCCGCCCACGCCATCGGATGAAGTGCGAATCGAGTGGAACCAAATGCGCGTCGCCGGGGTCGAACTCAATATGGCTGCACCGAACACACTGAACACAGACTTCGACCTGATGCGGTCGGTCGCGGGCATGACGGACGCCCGCAACGACGAAATCCGGGCCATGCTGCAAGCGTTCATCGGCCGCATGAGCGGAGTGCCGCCATCGGTATGGGGTGGGGTCGCGGCCGGGCGCTTCAAAGATGTGGTGGATCGCTGGAACGCCGAGTCGTTGCGGCTCTATCACGTCCTGCACGCGATAGGCGAGACCATTCGGCACAACGCGGCCAGCCTGCAGGAGGCCGGAAACGACCACGCAGGCCACATTGCCGCCGCCGGCGGACAACTGTGATCGAGAGGATCATCCGTGGAATCTTCGCTCTCCTATGACTTCGGCGAAATCGAGTATTCGGTTCGCCAGGAAATCCACACCACGTCGGCCCGTTTCAATGCGGCGCTGGAAGAACTGAGGTCGCAGATCACCCCGTTGCAGCAGCTCTGGACCCGCGAGGCGGCGGCCGCCTACCAGGTTGAGCAGCAGAAGTGGCACCAGGCGGCGACCGCCCTCAACGAGATATTGGTCGATCTGGGAAACGCGGTGCGCGACGGCGCGGACCAGGTGGCGGACGCCGATCGGCGGGCGGCGCACGTCTGGGGAGGGTAGCCGCGCCCATAGTCGTCTGTGTGGTCCCGGCGGGGGAGAGCCGTCGGGGCCACACAGTCGTTTTGACCTGCGGGGACACCCGTCGGTAAGCTGCACCGTTGGCGTGCGGTACGCCGGGGCCTCGGGTCAATGTCGGTCGCCGAGACTCACCCCAACCGCGAACGCCTGACCGGCACCCGGCTCGACCCGGGATCCACCTCGAGAAAGAAAAGGTAAGCGCTGTGCCCACCTACGCGCCAAAGGCGGGTGACACCACGCGGTCGTGGTACGTCATCGACGCCACGGACGTGGTGCTTGGCCGCCTTGCCGTCGCGGCAGCCACCCTGTTGCGCGGCAAGCACAAGCCGACGTTCGCCCCCAATGTCGATGGCGGTGACTTCGTCATCGTCATCAACGCCGACAAGGTCGCCCTTTCCGGCGACAAACTGCAGAGCAAGCTGGCTTACCGCCACTCGGGGTATCCCGGCGGCCTGCACTCGCGCACGACCGGCGAGCTGATGGAAAAGCACCCCGACCGCGTCGTCGAGAAGGCGATCGTCGGGATGCTGCCCAAGAACAAGCTCAGCCGTCAGATCCAGCGCAAACTCCACGTCTACGCCGGCCCGGAGCACCCGCACGCCGCTCAGAAGCCGGTTCCGTACGAGATCAAGCAGGTGGCCCAGTGACCGAAACAACCGAGGCCCTGGAGGATTCAGCAACCACGGCCACCCCGGAAACCCCGGACGTCCCGGCCGAGGCGCCCGCCCCCGCGGCCGCCGAGTCCTTCGTCTTCGACCGGCCCATCCAGACCGTCGGCCGCCGCAAGGAGGCCGTGGTGCGGGTGCGCCTGGTGCCCGGCACCGGCAAGTTCGACCTCAACGGCCGCAGCCTGGAGGACTACTTCCCCAACAAGGTGCACCAGCAGCTCATCAAGGCCCCGCTGGTCACGGTCGACCGGGTGGAGAACTTCGACATCTTCGCCCTCCTGCACGGCGGCGGGCCCTCGGGCCAGGCCGGCGCGCTGCGGCTGGGCATCGCCCGGGCGCTGATCGTGGCGCAGCCGGAGGACCGGCCCGCGCTGAAGAAGGCCGGCTTCCTCACCCGTGACCCGCGCGCCACCGAGCGCAAGAAGTACGGCCTGAAGAAGGCCCGCAAGGCGCCTCAGTACAGCAAGCGCTGATCAACCATCACTTTCTGGCCGCAACGGGGCCTCAAACGGGGAAGTCACGCGCTTTCTTCGGCGTGTCTGCGCGCAAACGCGCCCCGTTTCGGTCAGAAAAGAACGGGCACGTTAGGTGCTGAACCGTCGATTGTGAGAGGTTTGTCCGCATGGGCCGACTATTCGGCACCGATGGTGTCCGCGGGGTCGCCAATCGGGAGTTGACTGCCGAGCTGGCGCTGGCGCTGGGCGCCGCCGCCGCCCGGCACCTGGCGAGCTCGGGCGGACCGGGCCGGCGCGTCGCCGTGATCGGGCGCGACCCCCGGGCCAGCGGCGAGATGCTGGAGGCCGCGGTGATAGCCGGGCTGACCAGCCAGGGCGTCGACGCGTTGCGGGTCGGCGTGCTCCCCACCCCCGCGGTGGCCTACCTGACCGGCGCATATGACGCCGACTTCGGGGTGATGATCTCGGCGTCGCACAACCCGATGCCCGACAACGGCATCAAGATCTTCGGCCCGGGCGGGCGCAAGCTCGACGACGACACCGAGGACCGGATCGAGGCGCTGGTCGCTGATATCCCTGCCGAACCCGGGCTGCGCCCGGTCGGCGCCGGCATCGGCCGCGTCATCGACGCCGAGGACGCCGCCGACCGCTACCTGCGCCACCTGAGCAAGGCCAGCACGCTGCGGCTCGACGGCCTGACCGTGGTGGTCGACTGCGCGCACGGCGCGGCGTCGTCGGTGGCACCGCGCGCCTACCGCGCGGCCGGCGCCCGGGTGATCGCGATCAACGCCGACCCCAACGGCCTGAACATCAACGACAACTGCGGCTCCACCCACCTCGATTCGCTGCGCGCCGCGGTCATCGCCCACCGGGCCGACCTCGGCCTGGCCCACGACGGGGACGCCGACCGCTGCCTGGCCATCGACGCCAACGGCGACCTCGTCGACGGCGACGCCATCATGGTCGTGCTCGCGCTGGCGATGCGGGAGGCCGGCGAGCTGGCCTCCGACACCCTGGTGGCCACCGTGATGAGCAACCTCGGGCTGCACCTGGCCATGCGCTCCGCCGGGATCACCGTGCGCACCACCGGCGTCGGTGACCGCTACGTCCTCGAGGAACTGCGGGCCGGCGACTACAGCCTCGGCGGCGAGCAGTCCGGCCACATCGTGATGCCCGCGCTGGGCTCCACCGGGGACGGCATCGTCACCGGGCTGCGCTTGATGAACCGGATGGTGCAGACCGGCTCGTCACTGACCGCGCTCGCGGCGCCGATGAAGACGCTGCCGCAGGTGCTGATCAACGTGCGCGTGGCCGACAAGGACGTCGCCGCCGCGGCGCCCGCGGTGCGCAACGCGGTCGGCGACGCCGAGGCCGAACTCGGCGACACCGGCCGAATCCTGTTGCGCCCCTCCGGAACCGAGCCCGTGATCCGGGTCATGGTGGAAGCGCCCGAGGCGGACGTCGCGCAGCGGGTCGCGAATCGGGTGGCCGAGGCGGTCAGCTCCGCGCGCTGAACGCGGTTGGAACCCCGCCGCGTCGCCCGGCGTCGGATTAGGCATGAGATTCGACAGGGGAGTACGACCGGCCACCGTCGTGGCCCGCACCGAGATCGACGTAGCGGCGACGCACCGCATCGCCGGCCAATTCCGCGCCGCCGCCGACATCATCGACCGCGCCCTCAGTGATCAGCTGGGGCGGTTGGCTTTCGGCGGCCCCAGCGCGGGGCGGGCGCACACCGCGCGCGGCGAGGCGCTGCGGGCCGAGCTGGAGCGGCTGACCGCCGAAGTGGCGCAGTGGTCACGCGCATCGGTCGAGATCGCCGCCGCCCTGCGGGCGAGTGCCGACCGCTATGCCGACGCCGAACTGCATGCCGCAGCACGGATCGCCTGATCGTGGCCGACCGGTTGGACGTCGCGGAGCGCCTCACCGAGGGCCTGCCCGCCGTCGAGCACACCCAGAGTTACGTGCAGGCCTGCCATGCCTTGGGTTACCACCATCCCGAACTGACGGCACACCCTTCTCAGGTACGCGAGTGGTACGGCACCGAGGACGGCCTGGACCTGCGCGCCCTCGACCGCGACTGCGCGGAACTGCGGGCGGCGGGCGAGGCGGTCATGGAAGCACTGCGGATACAGCGCGCCCAGGCGGCCGAGCTGGCGGCGGCGTGGACAGGGCCGGGCGGGGACGCCGCGGTGCGGTGTCTGGAGCGCCACTGCGACACCGCCAGCGCGGTGGCCACCGAACTGCGCGCGGCGGCCCAACGGTGCGAATCCCTGCGCGACAACCTGTGGTACCTGGTCGACACGAAGGTGGCGACCGCCATGGCCGTCGACGACCGCACACAGGCGCAGCGGCCGGCATGGTTGGCCGCCGCCGCGGCGGTCACGGCTGGGGTGGGGGATCGGCAAGCCGCCGAAGAGGTCGTGCGCACACAGGTAATGCCGTACGTGGACAACGAGATTCGCGACGACTGGCTGACCACGATGCGCTCGACGCGCGATGGTGTGGCGACCTCCTACGACATGGTCACCGACAGGATGTCCGCCGTGCCGACCGTGCGCTTCGAAGCCCCCGGTGATCTCGGGCCCGGTTACCAGCCGTTGCGCCCGTCCCCGCCCAGCGAACCGCCCGTCGCCGTCACACCCGCGGCCGCGGCCCCGGTTCCGTCGGCGGATCCGGTTCCGAGCCCACCGGTGGATCCGGCTCCGACCGCGGCGACGCTCGCGCCGGCTCCGATTCCGGCTGCGCCGCAGCCGGACTGGGGCACCGCGCTGGGGGATGGCTCCAGCATGCCGGCGGGCGATCTGGGCGGTGGGCTCGGTGGCGGTGGTGCCGGTCTCCTCGGGTTGGCCAGCAGGATCGTCGACGCGGTCGGCGGTGTCCTCGGTGCGGCCGGCGACGAGGCGGGCTCCACCGATCCGTTCGGCGACGGAGATACGTTCGGCGAGGACCCTTTTGAGGCCGACGATGAGGACGACGCCGACGAGAAGGACGACGAGCCCGCGAAAACGGAAGACGTGGACGACAGCGAGGAAGCCACGCCCGACGCGGCTCAACCGGTCGACGCGCCGATGCCGGTCGACGCACCGGCACCGGCGGACGCACCGCCACCGGCTGCCGCGCCGGTCGACCCGCCCCCACCGGTGGCCGCTCCAGCGGCGGGCGAGCCGGCACCTCCGGCCACCGACGGGAAGACGCCCTGCGAGATCGCGGCCGACCAGCTGCCGCAGGCGGGGCAGTGACGGCTCAGGCCGGGCGCAGCTGCAGCACGTCCTCGACGAAGCGCACGGATTCGGCGCGGTCGGTGGCCAGCGGGCTGAGCAACAGCGTCGTCACCCCGGCCTCGGCGAAGGCGGCCAGACGTTCGGCGACGTACCCGCGCGGGCCGACCAGCGACATGCCCCGCACCAGTTCGTCGGGCACCGCGTCGATGGCCTCCTTCTTGCGGCCGGACAGGTACAGCTCCTGGATGCGGTCGGCGACCTCGCCGAACCCGTACCGCGTCGCCAGGGCGTGATAGAAATTGCGGCCCTTGGCGCCCATCCCGCCGAGGTACAGGCCGAGCTGCGGCTTGACCCACGCCAGGCGGTCGTCGACGTCGTCGCCGATGGCAACCGACGCGTGCACCATGACGTCCAGCGGCCCGAGCGCCGGATCCCGCTTGGCCGCACCGGCCGCCAGCGCCTCGCCCCACACCGACGCGGCCTTGTCCGGCAGGTAGAAGACGGGCTGCCAGCCTTCGGCGATCTCGGCGGTGAGCTCGACATTCTTTGGCCCCAGCGCGGCGATCGTGATCGGAATCCGTTCGCGCACAGGGTGATTGATGAGCTGCAGGGCCTTGCCCAGGCCCGTTCCACGGTCCGGCGGCAGCGGGATCTGGTAGTGCTTGCCGTTGTACTGCAACCGTTCCCGGCGCCACACCTTCCGGCAGATCTCCACGATCTCGCGGGTGCGGCCCAGCGGCGCGTCGAACTCGACGCCGTGGAAGCCCTCGATCACCTGCGGCCCGGACGTGCCGATCCCCAGCCGGAAGCGCCCGTCGGACACGAAGTCCAGCCCCGCGGCCGTCATCGCCAGCAGCGAGGGCGTGCGGATGTAGATGGGAAACACTCCCGAGGCCAACTCGACGGTGTTCGTCTTGGCGGCCAGGTACCCGAGTTGGCTCACCGCGTCGAAGGCGTACGCCTCGGCCACCACGGCGATGTCGATGCCGGCCTTCTCGAGTTCGACGACGCGGTCCACGGCCTGGTGAAAGCCGCCCGAATAATCCAGAGCGATCCCGATGCGCATCCACGACAGATACCACGGCAGCTACCGGCGGCTGCGAGGGCTCGGGAACTTCAGCCCGCCGAGGTACCCGTCGGCCGTCGTCAGCAGGGCGCAGGATGTCGTTGCCGGAGAAGGAGACCGGGCCGGACTACCCAGTTACCGCATCACTTCAACAGCGCGACGATCTTCTCTTCCAGGGCAACCGGCGCCGCCTCGGGATCGAGCGGATCCGTCTTGGGCAGGTGGGCGTCGGGATCGGCGAAGTCGCGGTAGGTCTTGTCGCCGCCCAACGTATAGAGCAAATAGCCGGTGAGCAGCGCGCGGACCGTGCGCTGCGTGCGCCGGTGCGGGCTGGCCAGTCCGAACACCTTGGTCAACCGCCGGCCCTCCACGAGTCCGCCGGGCTGTGCCTTGCTGACGATGCGCAGCGTGGCCGCGTCCCACGCCCGGGACAGCGACAGGGCATTGGACGTCAGCGACTGCGGATCCCCCGGCGCGGTCAAGATCAACCCGGGCAGCTTCAGCGTCGTCGCCGGGGCCTCGGCCGGGGGGCTGGTGACGGCGGGAAACAGCGCCGCCGCCGCGGCCAGCTTGTTGGGCATGCCGGCGGCGGCGAACACCGCGGCCGAGCCGCCGAAACCGTGTCCGGCCACGCCGAGTTTGGCGGGATGCACGCTGATCTTGCCCGGCCCCAGCCGCACACCGGACACGATGTCCAGCGCGGTGCCGAGGTCGGAGGCGAAGTTCAGGACGGAAGGGGCCAGCCCGCGCTCGGTGTCGGGAGCGCCGGCCACGATGCCCCAGGACGCGAGATGTTCGAGCAGACCCGCATAGTTAGCGGCCTTGGTGAGCCAGTCGTGACCGAACGCGATCCCGGGCAGATTCAGCCCCTCCTCCGGGGTGTACACCACCCCCGGCAACCCGGCAAACGCGAGGTCACCGCGCAAAACGCGATGCGGGCCACGGCGGCTGAGGGCTGCGACGAGCTTGCGGGTGCGGGCCACGCGTCGACGTTAGCGCATCGCGCTCAGGCCCTGACCTCGATCACGCCCACCCGCCAGAGCACCGCATACACCTGGCGCAGCGGGATGCTCAGCAACCGGGCGGCCGCGTCCACCATGGGGTCGCCACCGCCGATCGGCTCGCGGCGGCGCCGCTTGGCTGCCGGGTTCGGTGCCGGCGCCAGCGTCAAGCCGGCCGCGGGCGAAGTAGTCACCACATCGTCGAACAGAACCGCAGTCATGATTCTCCCCTTGAAGAAGGCTACAAAAATTTAGGATTAACACTTGTGAACGTTTATCTATCCGGCGGTTTACTTGTCTGTGCCCCGCCGAATTAACGGCAGGTTTTCAAACGCGATTACCGGTAGCTGGACTATCGGCTTTGATGTCAGTCATAAACGGTTTTTGGTGAACTGATTTGGTCGCGCTGCGCGCATGAGCACCGGCAAATCAAGCGATTCACCAGCTAGAGGGATCAAGCGGGCGTCAACAGACTGTCCTTTCTGCTGGCTTCGACGGTTGCCAGTCGTGGCCGATATGCAGAATTTTAGGTAGCTGTATTGCTAGATCGATGGCCCAGATGAAAACGCCGCAAATACATCAGGTGAAAAAGATTCTACCGTTTATGAAGACGGCATGAAGAGGACGGTCGGCGTTCCTTGCGGTGGAAATCCGGGCGGATTGGTCCACGACGTCCACCCTGGCGGCGACCGCCGTCGCGGGCGAAAGGGGGGCGCAGCCGGCGGCGCCCGGCTCTTCGGCCGTCAACGTGGGCCTTTTCCGCAGGTGGGCGCCCTATTGTGAGCGTCGGCATGCCGTGGTGGGCCGACGGCTGCACTACCCTGGTGTGAATGTGCGGAATCGTCGGCTACGTCGGGCAGCAGCCTGCCTGCAAGGTCGTCATGGATGCGCTGCGCCGGATGGAGTACCGGGGCTACGACTCGTCGGGGATCGCACTGGTCAACGGCGCCGGGACGCTCACCGTGTGCCGCCGCGCCGGACGGCTGGCCAACCTGGAGGACGCGGTCGCCCAGATGCCGCCGGAGTCACTCGGCGGCACGACCGGCCTCGGCCACACCCGCTGGGCCACCCACGGGCGCCCCACCGACCGCAACGCGCACCCGCACCGCGACGCCGCCGGCAAGATCGCGGTCGTCCACAACGGCATCATCGAGAACTACCCGAGCCTGCGCCACGAGCTGGAGGCCCTGGGCGTGGAATTCACCAGCGACACCGACACCGAGGTCGCGGTGCATCTGGTGGCGCAGGCCTACCGGCACGGCGACACCGCGGGTGACTTCGCCGCCTCGGTGCTGGCGGTGCTGCGGCGGCTGGA
>NZ_LZKF01000251.1:0-26269 GCF_001672665.1 Mycobacterium sp. E2238
GGTGCGGTGCGCGGCGCTGGTGCCCGCTTCGTCGCTGAGCAGCAGCGCGGTGCCGACCTGGGCGGCCACCGCACCGCCCTGAAGAATCCGGTCTTCGGTACCACCGTCGTCACCCGCGCGTTCTCGGGCCGGTACGCCCGCGGCTTGGAGAACAACTTCACCCGCCTGCTCGACAATGTGGCGCCACTGGGCTACCCGGAGGTCAACCAGATGACCTCCCCGATTCGCGAGGCGGCGGCCGCCATGGAGGACCCGAACGGGATACCGCTGTGGGCCGGAACGTCGTTCAAGGAGGCCCAGCCCGGGCCGGCGGCCGACATCATCGCGAGCCTGGTGGAAGCCGACTAGGCCAGCACGCTCGCCGGATCGGTGAACGGCAGCCCCAGGTCGCTGGCCACCCGTTCGGACAGCAACCCGCCGTCGTGCGTCGAAAGTCCTTTTGCCAGAGCGGGATCCGACCGGCACGCCGCCTGCCAGCCACGGTCGGCCAGGTCGAGCACGTACGGCATCGTCGCGTTGGTCAGCGCCACGGTCGACGTCTTGGGCACCGCGCTCGGCATGTTCGCCACGCAGTAGAACTGCGTGTCGTGCACGGTGAACGTCGGGTCGTCGTGCGTGGTCGGCCGGGAATCCGCGAAGCAGCCGCCCTGGTCGATGGAGATGTCCACCAGGACCGCGCCCGGTTTCATCTGCGCGACAAGCGAATTCGAGACCAGTTCCGGTGCCTTGGCGCCCGGCAGCAGGACCGCCCCGATCAGCAGGTCGGCCCGCGTGACCGTGCCCTCCAGCTCGTACGCCGACGAGTAGCGCGTGCGGACCTGCCCGCCGAACTCCGCGTCGAGCTGCCGGAGCTTGCTGATGTTGAGGTCGAGCACCGTCACGCTCGCGCCCATGCCGTTGGCGACCCGGGCGGCGTTGTAACCGGCCGTGCCGGCGCCGATCACCACGACGTCGGCGGGTTTGACGCCCGGGACCCCGCCCATCAGCACACCGCGCCCGCCGTGGGACCGCATCAGGTGGTAGGAGCCGACCTGCGCCGATAGCCGACCGGCGACCTCGCTCATGGGGGCCAACAACGGCAGGCTGCCGTCGGCCGCCTGCACGGTCTCATAGGCGATTGACGTTGCGCGGGAAGCCAATAACGCATCGGTGCAGGAGCGGGAGGCGGCCAGGTGCAGATAGGTGAACAGCACCTGATGCTGCCGCAGGAGGCCGTATTCGGCCGGAATCGGTTCCTTCACCTTGAGCAGCAGATCGGCGTCGGCCCACACCTGTTCGGCAGAGTCGGCCAGTTGGGCGCCCGCCGCCTTGAACTCCTCGTCGGGGATCGACGACCCTTCCCCGGCGCCGGCCTGGACGAGCACCTCGTGGCCGCGGCGCGTCAATTCGGCGACGCCGGCGGCCGTGATGGCCACCCTGAACTCGTTGGCCTTGACCTCGGTCGGTACGCCGACTCGCATGGTTGCCCCTTGCTTTGGAAGTTCGCCCTCAAGTGTGGAGAAAGTTTTGATGGGCCGCAATCGAGGTGAGACCGCGGGGGCGCTGGCTATGATCGGCCCATGACTGACCCCTGCGTGTCGGAAACCGTGCAGGTCGACGCCCGCCCGGATGTGGTGTACCGGCTCATCACCGACCTGCCCACGCTGGCCTCGTTCGCCGAGGAGGCGGTGGCGATGGAGTGGCGCAAGGGCGATGCGGCGCGCCCCGGGGCGGTGTTCACCGGTCACAACGAGAGCGGCAAACGGCGCTGGAGCACCAAGTGCACGGTCACCGACGCGGAACCGGGCCGCCTCTTCGCGTTCGATGTGCGGCACTCCGTGCTTCCGATCGCGCGCTGGCAATACGACATCGTGGCGGCCGACGGCGGTTGTCGGGTCACCGAAAGCACGTGGGACCACAGGCCCGGCTGGTTCCGCAAGATCGCCAGTAAGGCCACCGGCGTCCCAGATCGCGTGGCGGCCAACACCGAACACATCCGGCTCACCCTGCAGCGCCTCAAGACGCGCGCCGAGTCCGAGTAGCCGGCGACCATGGGACGCGATCCCGCCCTAGCCGTCGTCGGAGCCGGCATGTCGGGCATGTGCATCGCGATCGCGCTGCTGCGCAACGGGATAACCGACGTGACCGTCTATGAGAAGGCCGACGAGGTGGGCGGGACCTGGCGCGAGAACACCTACCCCGGTCTGGTCTGTGACATCCCCTCGCGGGTCTACCAGTACACGTTCGCCCGTAACCCCAACTGGTCGCACCTGTTCTCGCCCGGCCGCGAAATCCAGGCCTATTTCCGCGACGTCGCCGACCGCTTCGGGCTGCGCGAGCGCATCCGGTTCGGCACCGAGATAGTGAGCGCGCGCTTCGAGGGCGGCCGCTGGCGACTGCGCACGGATGCCGGGGACGAATCGACCGTCGACTTCTTGATCTGCGCGACCGGAGTGCTGCATCACCCCCGGCTACCGGCGATCCCCGGTCTGCAGGACTTCGGCGGCCGGGCTTTTCACTCGGCGCGGTGGGATCATTCGGTCGAGTTGCGCGGCCGCCGGATCGCCATCATCGGCAACGGGTCGACGGGTGTGCAACTCGTCTGCGGCCTCGCCGGCCTCGCGGGCCGGGTCATGCTGTTCCAGCGCACCGCGCAGTGGGTGCTTCGGCTGCCCAACCCCCGGTACAGCCGGTTCACCAACATCACCCACAACAGGTTCGGCTGGCTCGACCGGATGGCCTACCGCTGCTACAGCTTCGGCTTCGACCTCTTCGCTGCCGGCCTCACCAAGCCGGGCCTGCGCCGAAAGATCATGGGGGCGTTGTGTCGCGTCAGCCTGCGCGAGGTCCGCGATCCCGACCTGCGCCGCGCCCTGACCCCGAACTACACGCCGATGTGCAAACGGCTGGTGATGTCCAACGGCTTCTACCGCGCGATGCAGCGCGACGACGTCGAACTGGTCACCGCCGCCATCGATCACGTGGAACGGCGCGGCATCGTAACCGACGACGGCGTCCTGCACGAGGCGGACGTCATCGTGCTCGCCACCGGATTCGACACCCACGCGTTCTTCCGGCCGATGCGGCTGATCGGCCGCGACGGCATCGCCGCCGACGACGTATGGCGCGACGGTCCCCGGGCCTACCAAACCGTGGCGCTGCCGGGCTTTCCCAACTTCTTCATGATGCTGGGCCCGCACAGCCCGGTCGGCAACCTCGCACTCACCACCGTCGCCGAATCGCAGGCCGACCACATACTGCGGTGGATTCAGCGTTGGCGGCGCGGCGAATTCGACACGGTGGAGCCGACCGGGCCGGCGACGGATAGTTTCAACGCCAAGCTGCGCGCGGCGATGCCGAACACGGTGTGGACCACCGGTTGCCAGAGTTGGTACCTGAACAAGGACGGGGTACCCGAGGTGTGGCCCTTCACCCCGGGCGAGCATCGCGCCATGCTGGCGAACACCGATCTCGGACAGTACGACTTGCGCCGAAACGTCACCGCCGGCTGAGCCGGTAGCCCAGATGTGCGACCCTGACGCCGGGCAGGGGCTCCCAGTCCAGGGTGCGTCCGTCGGCGTGAAAGTCGTTCTTCTCGTAAAAGGTTCGCGCTTGGGTGTTGCGTTCCGCGCACCACAGGACGACGTCACCCGAGGGGCTTTCGGCCAGAGCGGTGGCGAGCAGGCGCTCCCCGACACCGCGCCGCTGGCAGTCCGCCGCGATGTACAGCGAGTCGAGTTCGACCTGCTCGGGTTTCGCCGGGTCCGGTCCGAACATCGTCATTCCGATTGTCCGGCAATCTGATTCGGCGACCCACATGCTCCAGCCGGTGCGCTGCAGGATTCGCGGGTACGCCAGCACGGCCCAGCGCCGCGGCGATCCGAGAACGTCGAGGGTGGTGTCCGGCAGGATGCCGGTCCAGGATTGCCGCCAGACCGGATAGTGCATCTCGGCGACGTTCGCGAGATCGGCCGGTCCGGCACGGCGGATCGTGATGCCGCCCATCGTCACGGGCGTGATTGCTCCAGATAGGCGGCCAGCGCGTTGGTCAGGCCCCGCCGCGCCATGTCCAGGTCCGCGTACGAGCCGAGCTGGCGCTCGGACACCAGCCCGCGCATGGCGCCGGGGATCAGGGCGGCCACCTCGCGCACCCGGTCCGGGTCGACGTCCAGACCGGCGAAGGCGTTCTGGCAGGTCTCCAGCCAGCTTTTGCCCCAAGAAAACAGCTCGGCGGCGGTGCGCGGGAACAGGCGCTCCAGCTCGGCGGGGTCGCGGGGGAGCGCTGCGCGCAAATTCTCGATCGCGCGGGAATCCGGCGACGCCAATCCGGTGTAGAGGGTGTCGATGATGGCGCCGACGCGCTCGCGCAGGGGCGCGTCCGGTGAGATCGGCGTCGACAGGGTCGAGAAGGTCGCGGCGCGCCGCTCGGCGGTGCGGTGCAGCACCGCCGCCCAGAACCCGTCGGTGTCGCCGAACTGGTACTGCACGGCGCCCCAGGTCGCGCCGATCTCCTTGGCGATGCGGTTGGCCGACACCGAGCCGGGGTTGCCCGACGCCAACGATTTGAGCGCGGCTTCGAGCATGCTCTCGCGCGTGGCGTTGCCACGCCGGTTGGGGCGCCGGTTCGCGGTTCCGGCCCCGCTCACCTGCCGAGTCATCTGCCGAGCCTATCGCACGCCCAAAGTTTCATAGAGGGTACTTTGATTTCTCGGGGGGCGCGGCCTATCATTCGTTTTCAAGGAGGGATTCCGCATGGCTAAGCCGCCGTTGTCGATGAAACCAACCGGCTGGTTCCAGGTCGCCTGGTCCGACGAAATCGGGGTGGGCGACGTGCACAAGATGAAGTACTTCGGGCAGGAGATGGTCGCCTGGCGGGCCGAGTCCGGGCAGCTCACCGTGATGAACGCCTACTGCGAACACCTCGGCGCTCATTTGGGGTACGGCGGCAAAGTCGTCGGCGAGGTGTTGCAGTGCCCGTTCCACGGCTGGCAGTGGAGCCAGGAGGGCCGCAACGTCTGCATTCCCTACCAGGATCGGCCCAACCGCGGGCGGCGGATCCGCACCTACCCCGTGGTCGAGCGCAATGAGTCGGTCTACCTCTGGCATGACGTCGAGCGCCGCGAGCCGTACTTCGACGCACCGGACGTTTTCGGCGCGTTCCGAGACGGCAGCGGCGCGGGCGGCTATTACCCGCAGCAGCGGTTGTACCGGCCAGCCCTGGAGCTTCACCCGCAGTACGTGCTCGAAAACGGTGTCGACTTCGCACATTTCAAGTTCGTGCACAACACGCCGATCGTGCCGGTGTTCACCCGCCACGACTTCGCAGAGCCGGTGTCGTTCGTCGACTTCACCATCACCTTCGAGGGTGACGACGGGCAGAAGATCGAGGACGTCAACAGCGGCGTCGAGGCCATCAACGGTGGTCTGGGCATCGCGGTGACCAAGAGCTGGGGGATGATCGACAACCGCACCATCTCCGCGGTCACCCCGGTCGACGAGTTCACCTCCGACGTCCGCTTCATGGTCTACATCGGCCGCACGCCGCACAAAGACCCGGCCCGCGCCGAGCTCAAGGCGACCGAGTTCGGCCGTGAGGTGATCCGGCAGTTCGAGCAGGACATCGAGATCTGGTGTCACCAGCGCTATTCGGATCCACCCGCGCTGGCCACCGACGAGTACGAGGGCTTCACGGCAATTCGCAAGTGGGCCAAGCAGTTCTATCCGGATGCGTTCGCAATGCAGAAAGGCTCAACCGAATGACTAAAGCACCGATCCGCGTCTTCCAAGTGGCCACCGGAAACGTCGGCTCGGAGATGATCAAGCGGATCGCCACGCAGCCCGATCTCGAACTCGTTGGCGTGCATTGTTATTCGCCGGAGAAGGTCGGGCGCGATGCCGGTGAGCTCGCGGGCATCGAACCCAACGGGGTCAAGGCCACCGGCTCGATCGAGGAGATCATCGCCGCCAAGCCGGACGTGCTCACCTTCCACGGCGTGTTCCCCGACGAGGACCTCTATGTCAAAGTGCTCGAGGCCGGCATCAATATCGTCACCACCGCCGACTGGATCACCGGCTGGCACCGCGACAAGAACCATCCGCACCCGTCGGGCAAGCCGGTGAGCCGGCTGCTCGCCGAGGCCTGTGAAAAGGGTGGCGCGACGTTCTACGGGACCGGGATGAACCCGGGCCTGAACCAGATACTGGGCGTGGTGTGTTCGGCCGACGTCGCCGATATCGAGAACGTCACCACCATCGAGTCGGTGGACGTGTCGTGCCACCACTCCAAGGACACCTGGATCGAGGTGGGCTACGGCCAGCCGGTGGACGATCCGGAGATCCCGTCCAAGCTGGAGAAGTACACCCGCGTCTTCGCCGACAGCGTGTTGATGATGGCCGACTGCTTCGACCTGACCCTCGACGAGGTGAAGTTCAGCTACGAGCTGGGCGCGTGCACCAAGGATGTCGACCTGGGCTGGTACACCCTGCCCAAGGGATCGCTGGGGGGCAACTACATCAAGTACCAGGGCATGGTGGACGGGGTTCCCCGGGTCGAGACGCACCTGGAGTGGCAGATGACGCCGCACACCGACCCGAGCTGGAACATCAAGGGCTGCTACATCACCCAGATCAAGGGCGACCCGTGCATCTACAACAAGCACATGATCTTCCCCAAACCCGGCGTCGACCTGTCGAATCCGGACAACTTCGCCTCGATCGGGATGACCGTCACCGGCATGCCCGCGCTGGCGTCGATCAAGTCGGTCGTGGCGGCGCCGCCGGGGCTCATCACCAGCGCCGACCTGCCGCTGCGCGGGTTCGCCGGGCGGTTCAAGAGGTAGTCGCCGGTCAGGGGTCCGCGAGGCGTTCCGGGTGGTGGTAGTCGTTTGTGCGTTGGCCCCGGTCGAGATGCGGCGGCGGAATCCATTCGGTGCGCCCGTTGGGAAGTTTCCTTGTTCGCCAGCCCTTTTCGATGAGCTTATGGTCGGGCGTGCAGGCGAAGGTGAGCTTGTCAGCATCGGTCCTCCCGCCGGTGGCCCAGTCATCGACATGGTGGACTTCGGACCAATAACCGGGTACGTCGCAGCCGGGTTGAGTGCATCCGCGCTCCTTCGAGTAGAGGACAATGCGCTGGTCGGGCGAGGCGATTCGGCGTGAACGGCCAAGGTAGAGGGGGCGATTCGAGTGTTCGTCGAACACCGCCAGATAGTGGTAGGCGTGGCTGGCCATCCGAATTAGGTCGCGCATCGGCAGCACGGTTCCGCCGCCGGTCACCGCGCGGCCCGTCGCCGAGTTCAGCTCCTGCAGCGTGGTCGAGACGATGACGGTAACCGGTAGGCCGTTGTGTTGGCCGAGCTTTGGATCGCCCAGCTGGCCGCGCACCAGGGCGTTGAGCGCGTCGTGCTGGCGCTGGGCATGGCTGCGCGTGTCTCTGCCTGCCAGTTCCTCGCCCGGTTCGCCGTTGACGCAGGGCTTTTCGTCGTCCGGGTTGCACATGCCGGGGGCCGCGAACCGCGCCAGCCAGGCGTCGAGGTTGGCGCGCAACTCCGGGGAAGCAATTAGCTTGCCGACGCTCATTCCGTCGAGGCGTTGCGCGCCCCAGCTGAAGCCGCGCTGCCGGGCACGGTCGGCGTCGGAGAACTTCCCGTCGGGGTTGATCCACAGGGCGCACTGATGCGCGACTTTTTGCAGCTGGTCGGGACGCAGCTGCGCCGCCTGCGACGCCAGGAAACGCTCGGCCGCATCCACCGTCTCGGCGGCCACGGCGCCCGGCAGGTCGCGCACAAACCCCTGAATCACCCGCAGGTGCTGCCCGTCGAGTACGCCGTTACGCCACGCCTGGGCGGTGGCCGGCAGTTCCGGCGGCAACTCCTGGCCGGTGAGCGTCAGGCGAGGCGAGAGTTGCCTGGCGTCTCGAACCCGACGGCACGCGTCGGCATAGCTGATCCGTAGCCAGTCGGCGATCACCTTGTGGACCGGACCGCCGACGTCACCCGGATCCTCGTTCGCCAAGCCGGCGATCACGTCGGTGCCGAACGCGATTTGGCGCCGCCGGGAGGTCTCCATCGCGTCCAGCACGCGCAGCCGGACGACGGGGCTCAAGGCCGCGAAGTTGAGGTTGCCGATCCTGGCGACGGCCGTATCCAGCGCATCGAGCGCGGCGCTCACGTCGTCCGGAACGGAAATCGAATGCATGTTCGAATACTATCGGTCGCCGCAGACAGCGGCCACGAAACTTCGGGCCCCTGTGGATAAACACCCAACTGTGGATAACGTCCCCCGGTCTAGGGTGAAGCTCATGCGGGTAGGCGTCTTGGGAGCTAAGGGCAAAGTCGGTTCGGCGATGGTGGCGGGGGTGCAGGCCGCCGAGGACTTGACCCTGTCCGCGGAGGTGGACGCCGGTGACTCCCTGAGCATGTTCACCGACTCCGGCACCGAGGTGGTCATCGACTTCACCCATCCCGACGTGGTGATGGGCAACCTGGAGTTCCTGATCGGCAACGGGATTCACGCCGTCGTCGGCACCACGGGCTTCACCGCCGAACGGCTTGATCAAGTCGGGGAATGGCTGAAGAAAAGCCCGAACACGAGCGTCCTGATCGCCCCCAACTTCGCGATCGGCGCGGTGTTGTCGATGCACTTCGCCAAGCAGGCGGCGCGCTTCTTCGAGTCGGTGGAGGTGATCGAGCTGCACCATCCGCACAAGGCCGACGCGCCGTCGGGCACGGCGGCGCGCACCGCCAAGCTGATCGCCGAAGCGCGAAAAGGGCTGCCGCCCAACCCCGATGCCACCAGCACCAGCCTGCCCGGAGCCCGCGGCGCGGACGTCGACGGCATCCCGGTGCACTCGGTGCGGCTGGCCGGGTTGGTCGCCCACCAGGAGATCTTGTTCGGCACCGAGGGGGAGACGCTCACCATCCGGCACGACAGCCTGGACCGCACCTCGTTCGTGCCGGGCGTGTTGCTGGCGGTGCGGCGCGTCCAGGAACGGCCCGGCCTCACCGTGGGGCTCGAGCCCCTGCTCGACCTGCAATGACCAACACGCTGCGCACCCAGTTCCTCATCGCGTTCCTCTGCGTGGCGATGCTGGCGTACTTCGTGCTGCTGGGTCGGATGGCCGTCGCGATGATCGCCTCGGGCCGCCCGGCCGCCGTGGGCCTGGGCCTGGCGGTGCTGATCATGCCCCTGATCGGACTGTGGGCCATGGTGGCGACCCTGCGGTCCGGGTTCGCCCACCAGAAGCTGGCACATCTCATCGCCGCCGACGGCATGGAGCTCGATACCAGCGCGCTGCCACGACGGGCGTCGGGCCGCATCGAACGGGACGCCGCGGACGCGCTGTTCGCCTCGGTGCGCACCGAAGTCGAAGACCACCCCGACGACTGGCGGCGCTGGTACCGGCTGGCCCGCGCCTACGACTACGCGGGGGACCGCAGGCGGGCGCGGGAGGCGATGAAGACGGCGCTGGAATTGCAGGGCCGCCAATGAGCAAGGTCCTGCTGATCGTCCACCACACGCCGTCCCCGCATTGCCACGAGATGTTCGAGGCGGTGGTCTCGGGCGCCACCGACCCGGAGATCGAGGGCGTCGAGGTCGTCCGGCGACCGGCGCTCACCGTGTCGCCGGCCGAGATGCTCGAGGCCGACGGCTACCTGCTGGGCAGCCCCGCGAACCTGGGCTACATGAGCGGGGCGCTCAAGCACGCGTTCGACTGCGCCTACTACCAGCTGCTCGACTCGACGCGCGGGCGCCCGTTCGGCCTGTACCTGCACGGCAACGAGGGCACCGAGGGCGCCGAACGCGGGGTCATGTCGATCACCACCGGGCTGGGTTGGACGAAAGCCGCGGAGAGCGTGCTGGTTTCGGGCAAGCCGGACAAGAGCGACCTGCAGGCGTGCTGGGAACTCGGCGCTACGGTGGCGGCGCAGTTGATGGAATGAGTCGCCTAGGTGTAAGCCGGCTTGAACGCCTCGGCCGGCTGGGCCAGGGCCAGCGCCGAGCTGGTGCCGATCGGTCCGTGCCGGTCGAACAGGGTGGCCGCCCCGGTCGCGACCCCTGCCGTTCCGTAGTGGCTCTGGGCCGCCAGGCCCAGGTATTCACCATCGGGCAGGCGGCTCGCGGTGACCGTGTAGTCGGCGTTGATGTAGCGCAATCCGCCGGTGCCCCAATGGGTCAGCGAACTCGTGATGTCTCCGACGAAGGCCAGGCGGGTGAACGGGGTCAGCGGGTGGCCGTGCACCATCGGGCGAAAGATCCGCGTCCACGCGAACTTCTGGGAATGGGACTGTTCCCACTCGCCGGCCGCGATGCCGGGACTGCCCGCGGCGGTGGCCCCGTAGCCCCAGATCAGGAACGGCATATCGGCAGGGAAGCCCGCGGAATCGGCCGGAAGCGGCGGCATTTGCAGGGGCGCGGACCACACCGCCCCCTCGGGATGATCCCCCCGGCGCAGAAACAGCGCGCTGGCCCGCGCGACGGTGGTCCCGTTCTGGACCAGCGCCCCGTCGACGAGCTTGATCCGCCGGCCTTCCCGCTGTATCGAGGTCCGGATCTGCACCGGCTCGATCAACGCCGGGCGCAGCAGGTCGACCGTGAAGCGGGCGGCCTGGAAGTCGGGTTCGATGCCCGATTGCTCTATGCCCCAACCCAACAGACCGCCGACGATCTGACCGCCCATCGCGGCACCCCAGGGCCCCCGGGTCAGCACGCCCGGCAGGTAGGAGTCACCGTCGACAGTGAAGAACGCCTCGGGCATGATGGCGGGATCGTCGATCGTCACCGCTATCACGATAGGACACTGGATAGTAAGGAACGGGCATGCCTGCAGTGATCGAAATTTCGCGTGAAAACAACCCGTTCCCGACGACCGGCGTGACCCGCGACGCCGACGGCGTCCCGCACTACGACGATCTTCCCGCGACGCTGCTGGACATGCTGGCCGAACAGGTCGACCGGCGCCCCGACAGCGAGGCGCTGGTCGAACTCGGTGCCGGTCGACTGACCTACCGCCAGCTGTGGGACCGCGCCGCGCGCGTCGCCGGTGGGCTGCGGGCGGCCGGGCTGCGACCCGGCGACCGGGTCGCGGTGCGTTACCCGGCCGGCATCGACTGGGTGCTGGCGTTCTGGGGCGTCGTGATGGCGGGTGGCGTTGCGGTGGCGGTCAATACGCGCTCTGCGCAACCGGAAGTCGAATTCGTTCTGTCCGACTGCGGGGCGACGGCGGACCTGGCCGCGGACACCCCGCTGCCCGACGGCCAGCCATACGTGACCGAGCGGCTCGGTCCCGCCGACGTGGCCGCGCTGTTCTACACCTCGGGCACCACCGGCCACCCCAAGGGGGTGCCGACGACTCACGAGGCCTTCCTGACCAACACCGAGAACGGGATTCGCTGTCTCGATCAGCCGCGCGACCTGGGCGAGGCGATGCGCACGCTCATCTCGGTGCCGCTGTTCCATGTGACCGGTTGCAACACACAGCTTCTGGTCGCCGCTCGGCTGGGTGGCGCCTCGGTGATCATGCCCGCCCTCAACCTGGACGGGTTGATCACCACGTTGACGGCCGAGCGCATCTCCGTCATGGTCACCGTTCCGGCCGTCTACGCATTGATGTTGCGGCAGAAGGGCTTTGCCGAGGCCGACGTTTCCAGCGTCCGCTGGGTGGGTTACGGGGGCGCCCCGATCGCCCCGTCGTTGGTGCGAGCGGTGAAGGACGCCTTCCCGCAGGCCACGGTCTTCAACGGCTACGGCATGACCGAAACGTCGTCGCTGATGACGGTGCTGCCCAGCCGGGACGCCGTCGAGCACGCCGACTCGGTCGGCTACGCGGTCCCATCCGTCGACCTCGGCCTGGTTGCGTTCGGCGGCGACCAGCCGGGCGTCGGCGAGCTGGTGGTGCGCGGGGCGAACGTGACCGCCGGGTACTGGAACCGGCCGGAGGCGACGGCGGCCACCATCGTGGACGGCTGGTTGCACACCGGCGACGTCGTGCGGGTCGACGACGCGGGCCGGGTGCACATCGTCGACCGGCTCAAGGACATCATCAACCGCGGCGGTGAGAACGTCTCCAGCGTCGAGGTGGAAGCCGTGCTGCTGGGGGCGCCCCAGGTGCAGGACGCGTGCGTGCTGGCGGTTCCCGACGACGTCATGGGCGAAAAAGTGGGCGCCGTGTTGGTCGGCGGTACGGACGGGATCGACGTGCCGGCGGTGCTCGAACACTGCCGCGAGCAGCTCGCCGACTTCAAGGTGCCGCAATACGTCACGGTGGTCGACAGCGCGCTGCCGCGCAACGCCGGCGGCAAGCTGCTCAAGGGCAAACTCCGTGAACAGGTGCAGTGGGGAGAGCCGCTGCGATGAGCGCGACCGTGCTGGTGGCCAACCGCGGCGAGATCGCGCTCCGAATCATCCGCACCGCAGTCGAATTGGGCATGCGAACGGTCGCGGTCTACGCCGAGGACGACGCCGAAAGCCCGCATGTGCACGCCGCCGACGAAGCGATCGGCCTCCCCGGGGCCGGGCCGCGGGCCTACCTGGACCAGCCGGCCGTGCTGGCCGCGGCCAAGAGCTCCGGCGCCGAGCTGATCCACCCCGGTTACGGATTCCTCAGCGAGAACGCCGAATTCGCTCGCGCCTGCGCCGGCGCCGGCTACGCGTTCGTGGGACCGGACGCCGGCGCGCTCGAACTGGTGGGCAACAAGTCCGCGGCCCGCGGCGCCGCCATCGCCGCCGGGGTGCCGGTGTTGCCCGCGACCGACGGGCCCAGCAGCGTCGCCGAGATCGAGGCGTTCTTCCAGGCCCAGGGCGGCGCCATCATGATCAAGGCGCTCGCCGGCGGGGGCGGGCGGGGGATGCGGACCGTGCGCGGCGCCGACCAGATCGCAGGCGCCTACCAACAGTGCGCCGCGGAGGCCCAACTGGGCTTCGGCGACCCGGCGCTGTTCGCCGAGGCGCTGCTCGACGGCGCGCGGCACATCGAGGTCCAGGTGGTCGCCGCTCCGGCCGGGCACCAAACCCGCGCGCTGGCGCTCGGCGACCGCGACTGCAGCATCCAGCGGCGTTACCAGAAGCTCGTCGAAATGGCGCCCGCGCAGGGGCTTTCCGACGCATTGCGGCGCGACTTGCACCAGGCCGCGGTCCGGCTGTGCGCGCGGGTCGGACTGCGGGGACTGGCCACCGTCGAATTCCTGGTCGCCGGTGAGGAATTCGTCTTCCTCGAAGTCAATCCGAGAATCCAAGTGGAGCACACCGTCACCGAGGAGACGACCGGGTTTGACCTGGTGGCCGTCCAGCTGGCCATCGCCGGGGGTGCCTCCTACTACCAGCTCGGGCTGCCCGCCGGCATCGCCTCCGACGGCAACGAAATCATCGGGGAGCCCGCGGCGCATCGCGGCATTGCCATCCAGGCCCGGGTCAACATGGAGACTTTCGGCCCCGACCTCTCGGTGGTACCGGCGGCCGGCACCCTCACCGCGTTCTCGCCGCCGAGCGGGCCCGGGATTCGCGTCGACACCTACGGCCGGGCCGGCCTGGCGGTCAACCCGCAATACGACTCACTGCTGGCGAAGGTCGTCGCCCACGTGCACGGGTCGTCGCCGCAGTCCGCGTTGCGGAAGGCCCGGACCGCGCTCGCCGAGTTCGGCATCGAGGGGGTCCGCACCAACATCGACTTCCTCCGCGAGCTGTTGAATCACCCCGCCGTTCAATCCGGTTGGGTGAGCACCGGTTTCGTCGACGAGAAGCTGCCCGAGCTGGCGGCGGCGGCCTCGTCGCACCAACTCGACGTCCGTGCGGCTCCGGTCGAGCTCTATCCCGGCGAGGACGTGCTGCGCGCCCAACTGGCCGGCACGGTGGTCGAGGTGGCGCCCGAGGGCGCCGAATACCCCGCGGGTGGCCAGCTCGTCGTCTTCGAAGCGATGAAGATGCAGCATGTGCTCGTCGCGCCGGACGCACTGCAAACTGTGCGCAATCTGGTGACGCCCGGGCAGGTCGTCGGGACCGGTGACCCGTTGCTGGTGTTCGCCCGCACCGCCAGCGGTGCACAGGGCGATTCGGCAACGGCCGCAACCGATCTCGACCGCCCACGCGCCGACCTCGACGAGGTGCGCAGGCGGCATCTGCTCACCCTCGACGAGGGCCGCGAGGCCGCGGTCGCCAAGCGGCACAAGCAAGGCCGTCGCACCGCGCGGGAGAACATCGCCGATCTGGTCGACCCCGGCAGCTTCGTCGAGTACGGCGCGCTGGCCATCGCGGCGCAGCGCAGCCGGCGCTCGGAGGACGACCTCATCGCCAACACCCCGGCCGACGGCCTGGTCGCCGGCCTGGCCACCATCGGCGCGGACCGTTTCGGGCCGGCGGCGGCCGAGGCCGTCGTGGTGTCCTACGACTACACCGTGCTGGCGGGCACGCAAGGCATGCGCAACCACGCCAAGACCGACCGTGCGTTCGACCTGGCCGCCCGGAAACGGCTGCCGGTGGTGCTGTTCGCCGAGGGCGGCGGAGGCCGGCCGGGGGACACAGACGTCGGCGGCGCCGCCGGCCTGGACGTGCCGACCTTCCGGATGCTGGCCTCGCTGAGCGGCCGGTTGCCGCTGGTATCGATCGTCTCGGGCCGGTGCTTCGCCGGGAACGCCGCGCTGGCCGGGGTCTGTGACGTGATCATCGCGACCCCGGACGCCAACATCGGGATGGGCGGACCGGCCATGATCGAGGGCGGCGGGCTCGGGGTTTACCCGCCGGAGGCGATCGGCCCGATAGGCGTGCAGCGACGCAACGGCGTGGTCAGCCTGGTCGCCCGCGACGAGGCGCACGCGGTCTCGCTGGCCAAGCAATACCTGTCGTATTTCCAGGGTCACGTGGACGATTGGGCGGCGCCCGATCCGCGGCTGGCCCGGCATGTGGTGCCGCAGAACCGGTTACGCGCCTATGACGTGCACCGCGCCATCGAGGCGATCGTCGACACCGGCTCCGCGCTGGAACTGCGCCCCGACTACGGCGTCGGCATCGTCACCGCCCTGGTCCGGGTCGAAGGGGCGGCCTACGGGCTGATCGCCAACAGCACCCATCACCTCGGCGGTGCCATCGACGCGGAGGCGGCCGACAAAGCCGGCGATTTCCTCGCCCTGTGTGAATCGTTTGGGCTGCCGGTGATTTCGCTCTGCGACACCCCGGGCTTCATGGTGGGTCCCGAGGCGGAGAAGGAGGCGGCGGTCCGGCGGTTCGGGCGGATGTTCGTTCTGGGTGCACGCTTGACGGTGCCCGTCGGAATGATCATCTTGCGCAAGGGATACGGGCTCGGGGCGATGGCGATGGCCGGCGGTTCCTTCCGCGCTCCCCAGTTCACCATCGCCTGGCCAACCGGGGAGATAGGCGGGATGGGGCTCGAGGGTGCGGTGCGCCTCGGGTTCAGCAAGGAGCTGGCGGCCGAGGGCGACCCCGTCAGGCGCCAAGAGTTGTTCGACAAGCTGGTGGCGGCGGCCTACGAGCATGGCAAAGCGCTGCGCGCGGCCACCACCTTCGAACTTGACGACGTCATCGACCCCGCGGACACCCGGGCCTGGGTCGCCAGGCTCCGGGAGCCGCGTTCATCGAACTGATCAGGCGTGGCCGGAACCGCAGCCGACGCCGGGCAGGCAGCCCTGGCCGCCGGGAACTCCGCCGGGTCCGGCGTTTTGGCCGCCGGAGCCGCAGCCGACGCCCGGGACGCAGCCCTGACCGCCGGGGCCGCCGCCGGGGCCGCTGTTTTGGCCGCCCGAACCGCAGTTGCCGTTGGCGTCACAGCCCCCGCCGCTGGGGTCGTCCTTGAACACCACGTGCGTGGGCGCCGCGGACTGCCCAGGTGCGGATGCCAGGGAATCGGTTACGGCGATCGGCGCGACCGCGATTGCTGCCGCCGCAGCCCCGCCCACCACCAGTCTTTTCGTGAGGGTTAATTTCGTGGACATGCGGTTCGCATACCACGCTGACACACGTGTAAACACATCCATATAGCAAACGGTAAACCGTTGGCTTTCGCGACGGAAGGCGCAGCTCAATGACCTCACTGGATCTGACCGGCCGAACCGCGATCGTCACCGGCGCATCGCGCGGGATCGGGCTCGCGATCGCCCAGCAGCTCGCGTCCGCCGGGGCCAACGTGGTGCTCACCGCCCGCAAGCAGGAGGCCGCCGACGAGGCCGCGGCGCAGGTAGCCGGCAACGCGCTGGGCGTCGGCGCGCACGCCGTCGACGAGGACGCCGCCCGGCGCTGCGTGGACCTCACGCTCGAGCGTTTCGGCAGCGCGGACATCCTGATCAACAACGCCGGCACCAACCCGGCGTACGGCCCGCTGATCGACCAGGACCACGCCCGCTTCACCAAGATCTTCGACGTCAACCTCTGGGCCCCGCTGCTGTGGACCTCGCTCGTCGTCAAGTCGTGGATGGGCGAGCACGGCGGCGCGATCGTCAACACCGCGTCCATCGGAGGCCTGCACCAATCGCCGGCCATGGGCATGTACAACGCCACCAAGGCCGCGCTGATCCACGTCACCAAGCAGTTGGCGCTGGAACTGTCGCCCCGGATCCGCGTCAACGCGATCGCTCCGGGCGTGGTGCGCACCCGGTTGGCCGAGGCGCTGTGGAAGGACCACGAGGATCCGCTCGCATCCTCGATCGCGCTCGGACGCATCGGCGAGCCCGCCGACGTGGCCGCCGCCGTGACCTTCCTTGTCTCCGACGCGGCCAGCTGGATCACCGGCGAGACGATGGTGATCGACGGCGGCCTGCTGCTCGGTGCCGCGCAGGGCTTCCGACCGCAGGGCTAGCCATGAGCTCCGATGATCTGGTGACGGACCTGAAGGCGCGGGTGCAGGCGCTGCTGGACGAATACGACCCGGCCACCACGGAGCCGCGCGAATTCCTTGGCGCGCAGTACGACGCGGGCCTGGCCTGGGTGCATCTGCCGCACGGCTTCGGCGGGTTGGACCTGCCGCGCAAGGCCCAGGAACTCGTCGACGCCCAGCTGGCAGCCGCCGGCGCGCCGGTGGGCGGCACCGCCAAGAACTACATCGGCATGGGCATGGCGGCGCCGACGATCGCGGCGTTCGGGACCGACGAGCAGAAGCGAAAGTTTCTGCGCCCGTTGTTCACCGGCGAACAGATCTACTGCCAGCTGTTCAGCGAACCCGGTGCCGGCTCGGACCTGGCCGGCGTGTCCACCCGGGCGGTCCGCGCGTCCGGTTTGCAAGGGGACGACTGGATTGTCAACGGGCAGAAGGTGTGGACGTCGCAGGCACAGCACGCGACCATGGCCATCCTGGTCGCGCGCACCGACCCGGCGGTGCCCAAACACGCCGGCCTGACGTATTTCCTGTGCGACATGACGCAACCCGGCGTCGAAGTGCGCCCGCTGCGCCAGATCACCGGCGAGGCGGAATTCAACGAGGTGTTCCTCACCGACGTCCGGGTTCCCGACGCCAATCGGCTCGGACCGGAGGGCGGCGGCTGGCGCGTCGCGACCACCACCCTCAACAACGAGCGCGTCGCCATCGGCACCCGCGCCGGAACTCCGCGCGAGGGCGGCCATATCGGCAAGGTCACCAGGGCCTGGCGAAACGAGCCCGCGCTGCGCGACCCCGCCATGCACGACGAGCTGATGCGGCTGTGGGTCGAGGCGGAGGTCCTGCGGCTCGCGGGTGAGCGCCTGCGCCAGCAGGCCACCGCGGGTCAGCCCGGCCCGGAGGGTGCGGGCATGAAGGTGGCGTTTGCCCGCCTGGCTCAAGCGATCTCGGGCTTCGAGATCGAACTGCACGGCGAGGCCGGGCTGCGCTACGACGACTGGACCATGCGCCGACCGGAAACCGTCGACCTGGTGGGGCGCGAGCCCGGATACCGCTACCTGCGGGCCCGCGGCAACTCCATCGAGGGCGGCACCTCGGAGATCCTGCGCAACACCATCTCCGAGCGCATCCTCGGCCTGCCCGGCGAGCACCGCGTCGACAAAGACGTCGCCTGGAAGGACCTGGACCGGTGAGTGACCTGCTCTACTCGGACACCGAGGAGGCCCTGCGCGACAGCGTTCGGCATCTGTTCGCCGACCGCTGCCCGCCCGAATCGGTGGCCCGCGCCTATGACCCGCAACCGCAAGACTTCTCCGGCGTCTGGCGGACACTGGCCGTCGAGCTCGGGGTGGCCGGCCTGCTCGTCCCCGAGTCGCTCGGCGGGGCGGGGGCGGGCGCCCGCGAGGCCGCGGTCGTCATGGAGGAGATCGGCCGGGCCGTCGCGCCGGTGCCGTTCCTGTCCAGCGCGGTGCTGGCCACCGTTGCGCTGTTGCATGCCGGCGACGTCGAGACCGTGTCCGCGCTGGCCCAGGGCGAGCTGACCGCGGCGCTGGTGGTGCCGCTCTCGACCGCACCCGGCGATCCGCTCGGGGTTTTGACCCGCGGCACGGACGGACTGAACGGATCGGTCACCAGCGTCGCCGGTGCCGCCGAGGCCGACGTGCTGGTGGTGCCGGTCGCCGGCGCGGACGGACCCGAGCTGCATACCGTCCCGCGCACCGCGACCGGTGTGGAGGTGACCCCACTGCTGGCGCTGGACATGACGAGACCCATTGCGAACGTGGGTTTTTCGGCAGTCGCCTCGTCACGCGTCGGGCCGGCCGACGGCCCGGTCACCGAGGCGCTGCGCACGGGGGCGGCCCTGCTCGCGTCCGAGCAACTCGGGATCGCCCAATGGTGTTTCCAGACCACACTGGAATATGCCAAGCAGCGCAAGCAGTTTGGCCGCGCGATCGGCTCGTACCAGGCGATCAAGCACCGGCTGGCCGATCTGTGGTTCGAGGTCGGCGCCGCGACGGCCGCGGCCCGCTACGCGGCCGATACGTGCGCCCGCGGCGACGGCGACGCGGCCGATACGTGCGCCCGCGGCGACGACGACGCGGCCGTCGCGGCGGCCGTCGCCCAGGCGTATTGCAGCGGTGTCGCCGTGCACGCGGCCGAGGAGTGCGTGCAGCTGCACGGCGGCATCGGCATGACGTGGGAGTATCCCGCGCACCTTTATCTCAAGCGCGCCAAGAGCGATCAGTTGACCTTCGGCACCGCCTACCGCCACCGCGCCCGGCTGGCGGAGTTGGTCGACCTGCCCCCGAACTAGTTGGGCTCGGGTTGATTTTTTCCCCGCGGGACGTCGGGGAGCAGCGAAATTCGTTATCGCGCTGCCCTATTCGCGGCGCCATGGGAGTCTCCTGCGGGTCGGCGCAAGGCCACCGGCCGCCGTTTCATGCGAAGGTGTCGGTCCGCGGTGGGCGAACAAGGTGGCCGACCGCACGCCGGAGGTGAAAAACATCGGAATGCGCGTGCTGCTGTCCACCCACGATTCGCGCGGGGCGGTCGAACCGCTTGCGGCGCTCGGGGTTCAGTTGCGGGCGCTCGGCGCGGAGGTTCGGGTGTGCGCGCCGCCGGACCGGGAATTCGCGGATTTGCTGGCCCGTATGGATCTGCCGCTGGTGCCTTTCGGCGATTCGTGGCGTGCGCGGGCGGCCGGCCTCACGCCGTCCGAGGACGACCTGCGCCGGCACTTGGACGGGCTGGTGGCCGGGCAATTCGACGCGGTGGCCGCCGCGGCCGATGGATGTGACCTGCTGGTGTCGACCGGCTTCCCGCCGGTGGCCGCGGGCGCGCGGTCGGTGGCCGAGCGCCTGGGCATTCCCTACGTCTACGTGAGCTACCAACCGACGATCCTGCCGTCGCCGCATCACCTGCCGCCGACCTATGCCGGCCAGTTTCCGCCGGGCGTGATCGACAACCGGGTGCTGTGGCAGCTGGACGCCCAGCACATCAACACGCTGTTCGGCGCGACGCTCAACGCCCATCGTGCGTCGCTGGGCCTGCCGCCGGTGGACGACATCCGCGACTACGCCCTCACCAAGCGTCCGTGGCTGGCGGCGGATCCCACGCTGGGCCCGTGGCCGGAGCGAAGCGGGCTCGACGTGGTCCAGACCGGGGCGTGGCTGCTGGCCGACGAACGTCCCCTCCCCGCCGACGTGGCGGAGTTCCTCGACGCCGGCCCGGCGCCGGTGTACGTGGGCTTCGGCAGCATGCCGATGCGCGCCGCGACCGACCTTTCCCGGGCCGTCGTCGAGGCCGTCCGCACCCATGGCCGCCGGGCGATTCTCTACCGGGGCTGGTCCGGCCTGGCCCCGATAGACGACCGCGACGACTGCCTCGCCATCGGTGAGCTCAACCACCAGGCGCTCTTCGCCCGCGTCGCCGCCGTCGTGCACCACGGCGGCGCTGGCACCACGACCACCGCAGCGCGGGCCGGCGCGCCGCAGGTGGTGGCGCCGCAGGGGGCCGACCAGCCGTACTGGGCCGGCAGGGTGGCCGAGCTGGGCATCGGCACCGCGCACGACGGGCCGGCCCCCACCGCCGGGTCGCTGGCGGCCGCGCTCGAGACCGCCCTGTCGCCGGATATCCGCGCGGGGGCGAGTGCCGTGGCCGCCAAGATCCGCACCGACGGCGCGGCGATGGCCGCGGCGCTGCTGCTGAACGGGTTAGCGGGGTAACGCCGAACCGAAGAGCTCGGTCATGGCCTGCCAGTGCCGCTCGGCCGCGGCGGCGTCGTACGGCGCGTTGTCCGGCACCGCGAACCCATGGCCCGCCGGGTACCACTCGATGGTGTGCTGCACGCCGGCTGCGGTCAGCGCCTTGTCGAGCTGCTCGGCGTCGTTGCGCGTGAAGGACGCGTCATCCTTGGCGCCACCCACGTACACCGTCGCGCTGATCCGGTCGGCCAGCAGGTGCGGGCTGTCCGCCGCGTCGGTTACCAGGCCGCCGCCGTGGAAGGACGCCGCAGCGGCGACGCGCTCGGGCACCCGGCCGGCGACCACCAGGGACGTGCGGCCGCCCATGCAATAGCCGCAAACGCCGAAGCGCTCCCCGGACACCTCCGGCCGGGCCGACAGGTAGTCGAAGAAGGCGACGGCGTCGCTGGCCATCTTGTCCGGGGTGATGCCGCCGATCATCCCGAACAGCCGCCTGCGTTCCTTCTCGTCGGCGAACACGGTGGCCATGTCGAACGGGGCCCACTCGCCGCTGCGGTAGTACACGTCGGGAAGCAGCACGGCGTAGCCGTATCCGGCCAATTTGGCCGCCATTTGTTCGAAGGTGTCGCGCAGTCCGCCGGCGTCGGGGTACATGACCACGCCGGGCCACGGGACTTGAGCTTCCGGACCATCGGGGGTGAGCAAATGGACGGTGCAGGTCCCGTCAGCGGTGGCGATGGTGTCGATGATGTTCGGCATGGGACCCGTTCTACTCCTGGCCCTGGGAGTTAGATTTTTCGGCGTCGACCCGCCGCGCCCGGCTTCGCCGCGCTTGCGATCGCCGTTAAGCTGGCCGCGTGCCGATCCCGACGCCCTACGAGGACCTGTTGCGCCTGGTGCTCGAGCGGGGCACGGCCAAAGCCGACCGCACCGGCACCGGGACCCGCAGCCTGTTCGGCCAGCAGTTGCGCTACGACCTGTCGGCCGGTTTCCCGCTGCTCACCACCAAGAAGGTGCATCTGAAGTCGGTCATCTACGAGTTGCTGTGGTTCCTGCGCGGCGACTCCAATGTCGCCTGGCTGCACGAGCACGGCGTCACCATCTGGGACGAATGGGCAAGCGAAACAGGCGATCTCGGGCCGATATACGGCGTGCAGTGGCGGTCCTGGCCGACGCCGACGGGCGAGCACGTCGACCAGATCACCGCGGCGCTGGACTTGCTGCGCACCGATCCGAACTCGCGGCGCATCATCGTGTCGGCGTGGAACGTGGGGGAGATCCCGCAGATGGCGCTGCCGCCGTGCCACGCCTTCTTCCAGTTCTACGTGGCCGACGGTCGGCTCAGCTGCCAGCTGTACCAGCGCAGTGCCGATCTCTTTCTCGGCGTGCCGTTCAACATCGCCAGCTACGCGCTGCTCACCCACATGATGGCCGCCCAGGCCGGTCTGTCGGTCGGTGAGTTCGTCTGGACGGGCGGTGACTGCCACATCTACGACAACCACGTCGAGCAGGTGCGTACCCAGCTCAGCCGCGAGCCGCGGCCATACCCGGAACTTGTGCTGGGACATCGGGATTCGATCTTCGACTACACCTACGACGACGTCGTCGTGAAGAATTACGACCCGCATCCCGCGATCAAAGCCCCCGTCGCTGTATGACCGACCTCGGCCTGGTGTGGGCGCAATCGACGTCGGGCATCATCGGCCGTGGTGGCGACATCCCATGGCGAGTGCCCGAGGACCTGGCCCGCTTCAAAGAGCTGACCATCGGGCACACCGTGGTGATGGGCCGGCGCACCTGGGAGTCGCTGCCGGCCAAGGTCCGGCCGCTGCCCGGTCGCAGGAATGTCGTACTCTCGCGCCGGAGGGACTTCGTGGCCGACGGCGCGCAGGTCGTCGGGTCGCTCGAGGCGGCTCTTGCCGATTCCGCGGACGAGCCCGAGACGTGGGTGATCGGGGGCGAGCAGGTCTACCTGCTCGCGCTGCCCCAGGCCACGCGGTGTGAGGTCACCGAGGTCGAAGTCGACCTGCGGCGCGACGACGACGACGCGCTCGCGCCGGTGCTCGACGACGCCTGGCTGGGTGAGACGGGGGAGTGGCAGGTCAGTCGCACGGGGCTGCGGTACCGGCTGCACAGCTACCGTCGGGCATAGGCCTTGGTCTCCGCGCCCGTGACATACTCGGACGCGGGGGTCGGTCTCTCCACGTCACCACACGTTGCCAGGAGGGGGAATTGGCAGTGATAACCGAACCCACGAAAGCGTTCACTCGCATGTTCAGGGGCTACGACCCGGCCGCGGTCGATGCCCACATCGAGATGTTGACCACCAAGCAGCAGTTGTTGCTCGACGACGTCGAGAGCCTGCGGTCCCGGCTGAAGGAAGCCGGCGACCAGACGGCCGCGCTGCGCAAGGAGGTCGCCGTCCTCATCGACACCTCACCCTCACCCCACGCGGTGCAGCGCCGGATGGCGAAGATGCTGCAGCGCGCGGTCGAGGAGGTTTCCGAGATGCAGGCCGAGGCGCGGAGCGAGGCGGACGCGCTGATCGCAGCGGCCGAGGCCGAGGTCGAGGCCGCGCAGCGAAAGCACGAAGAGGAGTTGGCGGAGATGGCCGAACAGCGAAAAGCCATGGAAACCGATTACGAGGAAGCCAAAAAGCAGCTGGAGGCCGAAATGGCCGGGATGCGTGCCGAGACCGAAGCGGCGATCGACAAGGCGTGGCGCGACGCCCAGCGCGAGGCCGATCACTACCGCGAGCAGGCCCGGCGCGCGGCGGACGAGGCGATCAAGCAACGGATCAACGTCCTCGAGCAACTGATGGGCGTGTACCGCGACCTCGAAGCGGTCCCGGCCGCGCTCGAGTCGGCCTACCAGGAGCAGAAGAACGCGCCGGAGCCGAGCGTCGCGGTGCCGCTGGACGGGAAAGTCAGCACGGGCTAGCCGCGTCGTCGCCGGGAGCTGTCGCACCCGAGCGGTAATGTCGGCGCCGTGTCGATCCGGACCCCCAGGCTGTCGGCCGCGCAAGCCCGACGGATCGCCGTTGCGGCCCAAGGATTTAGCGAGCCGCGCCCCGCCGGTCCGGTCACCCGCGCCCACCTGAAGCGCCTGATTTCGAGAATCCAAGTGCTGCAATTGGATTCGGTTTCGGTCGCGGTGCGCGCCCACTACGCGCCCGTGTTCAGCCGGCTCGGTCCCTACGACCGCGACGTGCTGGATCGCGCCGCCTGGGGTCCGCGCGCGGCGCGGCTGCTGGCCGAGTACTGGGCGCACGAGGCGGCGCTGATGGCCGTGGACGACTGGCCGCTGCTGCGCTGGCGGATGCGCCAGTACCGGCACGGCCGCTGGGGCGTCCACATCGTCAAGGCCAATCCCCAGCTCGCCGAGGACATCGTCGCCGCCGTCGGCGAACTCGGCCCCAGCACCGCCGGGCAGATCGAAGCGCATCTGGCGGCCGAGCCGCGCCGCAAGAAGGGAGCCTGGTGGAACCGCAGCGACACCAAGTGGGTCGCCGAGGCGCTGTTCGCGGCCGGCGTGCTCACGACGGCCACGCGGGTGGGCTTCGCACGGCACTACGACCTGGTGGAACGGGTGCTGCCGGCGAGCGTACTGGCGCGCGACGTCGACGACGAGGAAGCCGTCCGGGAACTCACGCTGCGGGCGGCCACCGCACTCGGCGTGGGCACCGAGGCCGACATCCGCGACTACTTCCGGCTGTCGGCCCAGCAGGCCAAGCCGGCGGTCGCCGACCTGCTGGCCGCGGGTGAGATCGAGCGGGTCGACGTCGACGGCTGGCCCGCGCCGGCCTATCTGCGCACCGGCCGCGCGGTGCCGCGTGCCGACCGGGGCACCGCGCTGTTGTGTCCGTTCGACCCGCTGATCTTCTTTCGACCGCGGGTCGAGCGGCTGTTCGGATTTCATTACCGCATCGAGATCTACACCCCGGCCCACAAGCGCCAATACGGCTACTACGTGTGGCCGCTGCTGGTGGACGGCCAGCTGGTCGCGCGGGTCGACCTCAAGGCGGACCGGGCCGCTGACACGCTTCGCGTCGTCGGTGCGTTCGGCGAACCCGACGCGCCGCGACCGCGCGTCGTCGAGGCGCTGGCCGGGGAACTGCAATCCATGGCCTCGTGGCTGGGACTGGGCGGGTTCAGCGTCGCCACCCGGGGCGACCTGGCCGCCGGTCTGCGGGCGGCCGGCTGATGCGGGCCACGGACAAAGATCTCAAAGAGACGCTGTGGAAGGCGGCCAACAAGCTGCGCGGCTCGCTTTCGGCCGGCCAGTACAAAGACGTCATCCTCGGGCTGGTGTTCCTCAAGCATGCCTCCGACGCGCAGTGGAAGTCCCTGGCGCACAATGCGGATTCGCCCGACATCGGCCGCCTCGTCGACGAGGCGATGGAGACCGCGACGCTGCCGCGGCTGTACGAAAACCTCGACCCGCGCCGCCTCGGTGAGCTGCTGCGCCTGCTGGACACCGCGCGACTGGGTGGCCGTGGCAACGCCAGGGACGTGCTGGGCGAGGTGTACGAGTACTTCCTGGGCAATTTCGCGCGCGCGGAAGGGCGCCGCGGCGGCGAATTCTTCACCCCACCCAGCGTGGTCCGGGTGATCGTCGAGGTCCTAAAACCCTCGAGCGGGCGGGTGTATGACCCGTGCTGCGGCTCGGGCGGGATGTTCGTGCAGACCGAGCGGTTCATCGCAGAGCACGAGGGCGATCCCGCGCGGGTCACCATCTTCGGACAGGAAAGCGTCGAGCAGACCTGGCGGATGGCGAAGATGAACCTCGCCGTGCACGGCCTCGACAGCGCGGGGCTGGGCGAGCGGTGGGGGGACACGTTCCGTGACGATCTGCACGCCGGCGTGCAGATGGATTACGTGATGGCCAATCCGCCCTTCAACATCAAGGATTGGGCCCGCGACGAGCGTGACCCGCGGTGGCGCTTCGGTGTCCCGCCCGCCGGCAACGCCAACTACGCGTGGATTCAGCATGTCCTGTCCAAACTGGCCCCGGGCGGGAAGGCCGGCGTGGTCATGGCCAACGGTTCGATGTTGTCGAATGTGGCCGGGGAAGGCGAGATTCGCGCGCGGATCGTCGACGCCGACCTGGTGTCGTGCATGGTCGCGCTGCCCGGGCAGCTGTTCCGCAGCACGTCGATTCCGGTGTGCCTGTGGTTCTTCGACGCCGACAAGGGCAAGCGGTCCGGGCAGGTGCTGTTCATCGACGCCCGCGGGCTCGGCCAGTTGGTGGACCGCACCGAGCGGGTGCTGACGCACGAGGAGGTCGTCCGCATCGGCGACACGTATCACGCGTGGCGCGGATCGGCATCGGCCGCCGCGAAAGGCCTGACCTATCAAGATGTTCCGGGGTTCTGCGGCTCCGCGTCGCTCGACGATATCGCCGCGGCGGGATACGCGCTCACGCCGGGGCGCTATGTCGGCGCGCCCGTCCCCGAGGACGACGGCGAGCCGGCCGAGGAGAAGATCGCCCGCCTGACCGGCGACCTGCTCGCGGCGCTCGACGAATCCGCACGCCTGGAAGGCGTTGTGCGCCAACAATTGGAGCGCCTGCGATGATCACCACGCTGGGTGACCACCTGGCCTTCAGCAGCGGTGGCAGCTCGCCGCCGCGCGCGCCGGGCGGACGCTTCCGCGTCTACGGCGCCAACGGGGCCATCGGTTACGCGGCCGAACACAACGCGGCCGGCCCGCTGATCGTCCTCGGGCGCGTCGGGTCGCGCTGCGGCAGCCTGCGGTACTGCGACTCCGACGTCTGG
>NZ_LZKF01000252.1:0-8849 GCF_001672665.1 Mycobacterium sp. E2238
CGATGGCCGGGAACCCAAACGGCCGCAGTTGGAGAGTCTCGGCGCGCCGAGCCGACCGGCCGACGCGAAGCGGCGGGTTTAGGGCGCGTACCGCCGGACCGTCAGGCATGCTGGACGCATGGATGTGGAGGCTTTGCTGCACGCGATCCCGCCGCTCGCGGTCTACCTGGTGGTCGGCGGCGTGGTCGGGCTCGAGAGCCTGGGCATTCCCCTTCCCGGCGAGATCATCCTGGTCAGCGCGGCGCTGATGTCGTCGCACGACGACCTGCCCGTCAACCCCGTCGGCGTCGGCATCGCGGCGGTGATCGGCGCCGTGGTCGGCGACTCGATCGGTTACACGATCGGGCGCCGGTTCGGTATGCCGCTCTTCGACCGCCTGGGCCGGCGGTTCCCCAAACATTTCGGTCCCGGACACGTCGCGTTGGCCGAAAAGTTGTTCAGCCGCTGGGGAGTTCGGGCGGTCTTCTTCGGCCGCTTCATCGCGCTGCTGCGGATTTTCGCCGGGCCACTGGCCGGAGCCTTGAAGATGCACTATCCGCGCTTCTTGGCCGCCAACGTCTCGGGCGCCATCTGCTGGGCCGGCGGCACCACCGCGCTGGTGTACTACGCCGGGATGGCCGCGGAGCGCTGGCTGGAGCGGTTCTCCTGGATAGCGCTGGTCATCGCGATCGTGTTCGGGCTGATCGCGGCCTTCGCGCTGCGTGAACGCACCTCCCGGGCCATCGCCGAGCTCGAGGCCGAGCACTACCGCAAGGCCGACAGCACCGCCGCCGACGCGGCTTGAGAGGCGGGTTAGCTGGCCGCTTCGCCGAGATCCTCCGGCGCGACCGGCCGATGCTCTGCGATGAGGGCGCTGGCCATCCTCCGGGCACGCAAGGCCGCATCCACATCGCCCACTGCCGCCAGAACGATGGCGCCCTTCATCAAGATGTGCCAGGACGAGGCGAAGTCCTCGACGTCGGTCAGGCCCGCCGCCATCGCGCGCTGACGCACGATGTCGCGAACGTGGTCGATGTGGGTGATGCAGGCCCGCCCCGCGGGCGAATCGGGCCCGAGCTCGAGCAGCACGTTGATGAACGAGCAGCCCTCGTAGCCGTCACGCAGTTGAATCCAGTCGTGCATGACGTCGAAGATTGCGAGCAACTGTTGCTCGGGCGTCTCGCCCCGCTGCCGTGACTGCTCCTCGATCAGGCCGTGCGTCCACAGTTCCTCGCGCCGCTGCAGCACAGCCAGGACGAGGTCGTTCTTGGTGGCGAAATGCCGATATAGCGTGGCCCTGGCTACACCGGCCCGGTCGATCACCTCTTCGGTGCCGACCGCACGGATTCCACGCCGGCTGAACAGCTCATATGCGGCGGCCAGGATACGTTCACGAGCCGACGCGGCGGGCGTTCCGACATCGGAAGTTGTCATAGCAACCCACAACATACTCTTAGCTGGCACAGGTAGACAGACAGACCTGTCTTGTTATAGAAAAGAGATTCGCCTTCCGCGAAAAGTCTGTCTTCAGAGGGCAGGACGGGCATCCATCGCAGCGTCGTAGACGCCGGTCGATTAGGAGTCCACGATGATCTCGGCCATTGCAGAACCGATGACAACTACCCACCTGATGCTGAGCACGAAGCTGGTTTACGAGCTGGGTGACCCCAACAGCACGCTGCGCGCGTCAGCCGATCGCAGCGGCCCGGCGGTGCTGATCTATGCCGGCGGAGAGGTCGACGCGTGCAACGAGCACACCTGGCGCCAGCTCATCAGCGAGGTCGCCGGCATCGTCATCGAGCCGGGTCCCCTGGTCGTCGACGTCACGGGGCTGGATTTCATGGCCTGCTGCGCGTTCGCGGCGCTGACCGACGAGGCGAAGCGCTGCAAGGAGCGCGGCATCGAGTTGCGCCTGGTGAGCCGCGAGCCGATCGTCGCCCGCATCATCGACGCGTGCGGCCTGTCAGCCCTTCTGCCCATCTACCCGACCGCCGATTCCGCGCTGGCGTCCGCGGCCCGTTGGTGACGGGGCAACGCGGGCACTGATCGGGCCCGTGTGGCTGGATGAGCGACCCTCCCACCTTCGGCGCGGAGGAAGAATTCCTCCTTGTCGACCCGCGAACGGGCGAACCGGCGCCGCAGAACGCCGATGTGGCCGCCGAGGCCAAACGCCGGGGCGTTGAGCTGCAGCTGGAACTCAGCAGCTGCCAAGTGGAAACCACCTCCAGCGTGGTGGCGACCAGCACGGAACTCGCCGAGGAGCTGACTGCGCTGCGGCGCACCGCGGCGCGGGCCGCCGAGGCCGTGGGGCTTCGGCTGCTCGCCGCCGGTCTTCCGCCGGCCACACCGCACGAGTTCCCCGTCACCGACACTCCCCGCTATCGCCGGATCGGCGCGGAGTACGGGATGGTCGCGCATGAGCAAGGCATCTGCGGATGCCATGTCCACGTCGAGGTTCCCGACCGCGCGGCCGCCATCCATGTCAGCAACTGGTTGCGACCGTGGCTGCCCAATCTGCTTGCGCTGGCGGCTAATTCGTCGGTGTACCGCTGCGCAGACAGCGGCTACGCGAGCTGGCGCAGTGTCCTGTGGCGACGATGGCCGGTGGCAGGGCCGCCGCCGTTCTTCCCGTCGCCCGACGACTACGACCGCACGGTGCGGATGCTGATCGACAGCGAAGTGATCCTGGACGAGAAGATGGTCTATTGGGACGTGCGCCCGTCGGAGAACTTCCCGACGATCGAGGTGCGGGTGGCCGACGTGCCGGCGACCGTCGCGGAAACGGTGTTGCTCGCCACGCTGGTCCGGGCCGCGGTGATGACGGCGCTCGAGGGCGACCAGCCCGGGCGGCTTCCGCCGGCGGCTCTGCGCGCGGCGTACTGGAAGGCCGCCCACGACGGGCTCGCCGGACGCACGCTCGACCTAATCCACGGCGGCGGAGCGGTGTCCGCGCGCGAGCAGTTGGGCGCCCTCGTGCAGCGCGTGCGGCCGGCGTTGGAGACGCTGGGCGAATATGACCGCGTGGTGGGCGAACTCGACCGCGTCGCCACCCGAGGCAACGGGGCGATGCGTCAGCTGCGGGCGTGGCGCGAGCGGGGCGAGGTGATGGACGTCATCGACGAGATTGCCACCGCCACGCTGGACTGAAACCCGTTGCTACGCCTCTGTTCACTTGCGCGTGCGTCCAGGGCGGCGACACGCCGGGGGGGCCCTCCCTGGGCGCACACTCAAAGCCGTGAACGCACACTCGATGCGGCGAACGCTACGAGTTACGCCACGGCCAGCAGTCGATACAGACCGATCAGGCCGACCACCACGATCGTCGCGCGCAGCGCGTTTCCCGACAGCCGGCGGCCGTAGCGCGCCCCGATCAGCCCGCCGACCAGCGACCCCACCGCGATCAGCCCGGCGGCCGGCCAGCTGATGCGGTCGAAGGCGACCAACGTATAGGCAATCGCGGCAACGACATTCACGACGAGGGCCAGCAGGTTCTTGGCGGCGTTCATCCGCTGTACCGACTCCGGCAGCAGCGCGCCCATCAGGCCGACCAGCAGGATGCCTTGAGCGGCGGTGAAATAACCGCCATAAACGCCGACCGCGAATGTCCCGAACACCAGGACGGCCATGCGGCGGGGCGTGATGTGCTCGGGTGAGCGGCCCGCGGCCTCGGCGCGCCGTCCCGTCCACGCCTGAATGCGAGGCCCGGCGACCACCAGAATCAGCGCCAGGACCAACAACACCGGCACCACTTCGGCGAAGACCTTCTCGGGCAGATGCAGCAGCAGGAAGGCGCCCAGCACCGCGCCGCCCAGCGACGCCGGAAACTGCCAGCGCAGCCGATCCCACTGGCCGCGCAGCTCGGCGCGGTAGCCCCAGGTGCCCGACACGCTGCCGGCGACCAGACCGATCGCATTCGACATGGTGGCCGTTACCGGCGGGAAGCCGAGGGCGACCAGGGTGGGGAACGTGATCAGCGTGCCGGACCCGACCAGCGCGTTGATGGCACCGGCGCCGAACCCGGCAAGGCAAATGAGAATCATGTGGGGAGGCGACACTGAAGAAAAACCTTAGCCTGCCCCAGGTTTCGGCGTGCGGGCGACTGCCGGTTCTGCTCCCCCGTCAGGCGGGCGGCGCTTCGGCCCCGCGGTCGACGCCGGTGCGCAGCTTGACCGACGCTGAATACGCGAGCGTCCGGAAGTGCAGCACCGGATCGTCGGAGGGCTCGATGCCGTCCGTCACCCGCATCGGATCGAACACCAAGATGTCGCCGCCGTGCTCGCGCTCGGTCTCCAGACCGGTGATCTCGAGGGTGCCGACGGTTGCGATCTGTGTGCTCTGCCAGGGCGCCGACGGGTCCACCGTGGAGTCGGTGGGCCCGCCGATCTGCACGCGATATGCGAACCGCACCGGGCCGCCGTCCAGACGCGTGTTCAGCTCCTCGGTGAGGAAGTCCGCGCCTTTGCCGTGGGCGTCGGGTGCCGACAGGAAGTGCTGCGTGGCGGCCGGAACCAGGTGATAGCGAACGAATCTGGCGCTGCCGTCGGCGGCCACCCAGCGGAAGGCGTGCAGGCCGTGGTACTCGACGGTGGCGTAGCTCGCCGGGATCCTGTTGGCGTCGCGCAGCACCGGTAGCGCGCCGAGCAGCCGGGGATGGGTGAGGAAGTACTTGGCCATGCGCAGCGGCGTGGTCAGCCCGGGTCGCATCGCCTTGAGCAGATCGACGAACCCGTCGGGCGTGCTGGAGACGAAAAGCCGCGCGGTCTGCGTCACCACGTCGGTGGTGGAGCCGTCGGGCAGGGTGAACTTCACCGCCATTCCGCGGATGCCCGGCACGTTGTCGCGCTGTTTGGGATTGCCCGCACCGTTGGAGAAGCGGATCAGCACCGGAACCGTCGAGCCGTCGAGATGCTTTGCGCGCGTGAGCATGAGCGCGTCGGGTGTCGCGGTGAACGTGCCGCGGTAGAGCGTGCCTTTGGCGTGCAGCGCGCGGCAGCCCGGCTGCGCCCCGCCGGCGCCGCGAATCGCCTCGATCGCCTCATCGGGAGTGACCATGCGCGAATCTTAAGGCGCTAGGAGGGAAAGCCGAAGAGTTTGACCACACCGTGATCACGACCGGCGGTGTAGCCGCCGTCGACGGCGATGGCCTGACCGCTGACGAACGAGGCGTCCGGCGACAGCAGGAAGGCCGCCATGGCCGCGACCTCCTCCGGCTGGCCCAGCCGCTGCAGGGCGTGTTCGGAGGTGATGGATTGCAGCGGGCCCTCCATGCCCGGGAGACCGAAGACGCTTTGGGCCATTGGGGTTTCGATGAACCCGGGACATATGGCGTTGGCCCGGATGCCGCTCGGTCCGTAGTCGAGCGCGATGTTCTTGGTGAGCAGCACGACGCCACCCTTGGCCGCGTTGTATGAACTCCCGCCCGCCGTGCCTTCCAGGCCCTCGACGCTCGCGACGGTCACGAGCGAACCCCGTTCACCATCGACGCGGGGTTGCTCGATCATCCGGGCCAGCGCCGCCTTCGCCACCAGAAAGGTGCCGGTGAGGTTGATCTTGATCACCCGGTCCCATTCAGATCGGTCGAGCAGGTGGACCGGTCCTCCCCCGGCGACCCCGGCGGCGTGCAGGACGCCGTCGAGGCGGTCGGGCACGGCGGCCAGCACCGCGGCGATCGCGGCTTCGTCGGTCACGTCGGCGTTGACGAACTGAAACCGGGGGCCGAGGTCGGGCGCCGCGACCAGGTCGGCGCCAATCACCGTGCCGCCCTCGGCCAGCAGGCGCCTCGCGGTCGCCAGGCCGATCCCGGACGCGGCGCCCGTGACGACGAAGGTGCGTGAGCCGGCTCGGTCGGGGTTCACCATGGCAGACATGTTGGCACACCGCTCCACTCGCGGGTAAGCAAACGCGCACGGGGAGCTAATGCTCGCGCCGCTCGATATAAGTGAGCTATCAGCAAATATCGAGATTTTCTTCTCTGCCCGGCACCGACGCATCGAACGCGTTCAGCGTGATGCCGACCATCGAGAAACATCCCACCAGGAAGACGATCTCGGCGACACCCTCAGCGCCGAAAGCCTGCCTCGCCGCTTGGTACGTGGTCTCCGGAAGCGGGGCACCCCGGTTCAGCGCCGCCGCCATGTCGTAGGCGGCACCCTCGTCGTCGTCGAGGTCGTGCGGACGTTCGCCCGCGGCGATCGTCGCGATCTTGCGCTCGGCCAGGCCTGCCTGCCGGGCGAAGTGCTCGTGCCCATAGATCTCGTACCGGGCGCCGAACCTGGCGGCGGTCACCAGGATGACGAGCTGGTGGACGGCGGCGGGCAACACCCTGTGCTCCCAGAGCGCCTTGTTGAAGGCCCAGGCCGGCTTTCCGAATTGTGGGAAATGCAGCCAGCCGTTGAAGGGGCCGATCAGGGCGCCATCCTCGCGGCGCGCGACGAGCCCGTCGAAGTTGCGCTCGATCACCGCCGCCATGTCGTCATAGAGGCGCTTCTGCTCGGGGCTCAGGCTGGGCGGTGGCAGCAGGGGCAGGCGCGTCTTTTCGGGCATAGTCTGATCGTGCGCCGACGTCGGTGCGAGTGCCAGGACTTGTTGGTGACCACTGGTAGGCGGAAGCTCCCAGTCAAACGGAGGGCCGCCGTGGCGGGCGCGGCCACGACCGCGTATCACAGAGTGTGAGTAAACCGACCTCGGAGGGGTTCATGCCACCAGCCGACACCACGGCGAAAACGACGGAGACGCTCGCCGGATTCGTCGACCGGCACGCACAGCAGCGGCCCGACGCCATCGCGATTCGCTACGGCGAACGGCAGTGGTCCTGGGCGGACTGGGCCGCGCGGATCCGGCGCGCGGCCGGCGCGCTGCGGGACGCCGGCGTGCAGCGCGGGCAGTGCGTGGCCTTTCTGGACAAGAACCACCCCGCCTGCCTCGAGGTGCTCTTCGCCGCGGCGTCGATCGGCGCGGTGACGACCGTCGTCAACTGGCGCATCGTCGGCGACGAACTCGTCCACGTGCTCGAGGACAGCGGCGCGCGGCTGCTTTTCGTCGGCGCCGAGCTGCAGGCCGCGGCCGAGGCGGCCGCCCAACGAGCACCGGGCGTGCAGCGCATGGTGGTGGTGGGTGACGAGTACGAATCCCTGCTGGACGCGGCGGCGCCCACGGGCAGCGACGCCGAGGTCGACGAGAGCGAAACCGCCCTGGTGATCTACAGCTCCGGCACCACGGGGCGGCCGAAGGGCGTGCTGCTGAGCCAGCGCGCGCTGGTCAATCACGCGGCCAACCTGGCGCCGGCGTTCCCGTTCGATGACGGGGACGCGAACCTCGTCGCCATGCCCCTGTTCCACGTGGGCGGAATCGGCTACGCGCTCTTCGGTATTCGGGCCGGTGTGCCGACGATCATGACCCGTGAACCCGACGCCACCGCCCTGATGGGCGCGGTCAGATCCGGTGCTACCCACGCGTTCTTCGTCCCGCCGGTGATCGCCCGGTTCCTCGACGCCGGCGAAGCGGCCCACGCCATGTTCGCGGGCCTGCGCTACATCGTCTACGGGGCCGCGCCCATGCCGTTGCCCCTACTGCATCGGGCGCTGTCCACCTGGCCCGAAACGCGTTTCGTTCAGGTGTACGGGCAGACGGAACTGTGCGGCGCGGTCACGGCGCTCAGCGACGCCGATCATCGCGATTCCGCTCGCCCGCACCTGCAGTTAGCGGCGGGAAAGGCGGTGCTGGGCACCGAGATTCGCGTGGTCGATCCGGAGACGGGCGCCGAGGTGCCGGCCGGGGAGCCCGGCGAGATCTGGGTGCGGAGCAACCAGAACATGAGCGGTTACCTGAACCGGCCGGAGGCGACCGCCGAGACGATCACCGACGACGACTGGGTGCGCACCGGTGACGTCGGCCGCCTGGACGCCGACGGCTACGTGTACATCGAAGACCGGCTGAAGGACATGATCATCACCGGCGGCGAGAACGTGTACGGGCCCGAGGTGGAAAGCGTGCTCATCGAGCACCCCGCCATCGCCGACGCCGCGGTCATCGGCGTGCCCGACGACTTCTGGGGGGAATCGGTCAAGGCGATCGTGGTGGCCAACGGCGAGATCGATCCCGACGATGTCATCGCCTTCTGCCGGGAGCACCTCGCCGGCTACAAATGCCCGCGAACCGTGGACTTCGTGGAATCGCTGCCCCGCAATGCCAGCGGCAAGATCCTCAAAACCGAACTGCGCGAACCGTATTGGCGCGACCGGGCCCGGGGCATATGAGCGCCTTGGTGGACGCGCAGCGGCGCGCCTGCGCGATCACTGTGCTGGGCGGCCCGACCACGGTCGTCGACATCGCGGGCCACCGGATCGTGATGGACCCGACGTTCGACCCGCCCGGGGTGCACGCGTACCTGACCAAGCTCACCGGGCCCGCCGTGAGCGCCGAGGCGCTCGGCCCGGTGGACGCGGTGTTGATCAGCCACGACCAGCATCCCGACAACCTCGACGACGACGGCCGGCGGATGGCCCTGGCCGCGCCGCTGGTGCTCACCCATCCGGGCGGCGCCGGCCGGTTGGGCCCGCCTGCGGTGGGGGTGGCGCCCTGGCAGACGCATGAGCTCTCCGGATCGCTTGCGGTGCAAGCTGTTCCGGCGGTGCACGGCCCGGCGGACGGGCAGCGCGACGTCGATCGTGCCCACCCGGTCGGCCACGTCCTTGACCGCCGCCATCGAGGCGTTGTCCCCGCTGAGGTACACGGTCGGCAGGCCGCGCCCGGACAGCACGAATCCGGTCACCTCGCAGTTGACGTGGCCGCCTTCGTCGCGCTGCCCGTCCGCCGGGCCGTGCACCGCCGGAACAGCTTGCACCGCAAGCGATCCGGAGAGCTCATGCGTC
>NZ_LZKF01000253.1:0-86005 GCF_001672665.1 Mycobacterium sp. E2238
CAGCTCGCACTTCTCGGGACCACCCGCGATCCCGACGACACGAGCCCCGGCGGCCTTGGCGAGTTGGCCGGCGACCGACCCGACCGCGCCGGCCGCCGCGGAGACGACGACCGTCTCGCCCGGTCGCGGCTTGCCGATGTCGCGGATCCCGATCCACGCGGTGAGCCCGGTCATCCCGAGCGCACCCAGGTAGGCGCTCGGCGAGATGCCCGCTGCCACGTCCACCGGATTCACCATCGCCGTGTCCGAAAGGACCGCGTACTCCTGCCAGCCGAGCAGGCCCTGCACTTTCTGACCGACCGGATACTTGGAACTCTTGGAGGCGACCACCTCGCCGAGCCCGCCCGCGCGCATCACCTCGCCGATCCCGACCGGAGGCAGGTAGGACGGGGTGTCGTTGATCCACATGCGGTTGGTCGGATCCAGCGAGATCCAGTCGACCCGCACGAGCGCCTGGCCGTCGCCGATCTCGGGCACCGCCTCCTCGCTCAGTGCGAAGGTGTCCGGGCCTATGCGGCCGGTGGGGCGTTCGCGGAGCAGAAAACGGCGGTTTCGATCGGACATAAGCGCACCGTACCCTTCAACCAGGGGGCCGCCGAACGAAAGGTTTTGCGCGGTGAACGTGATGTCGCGAATCGTTGTTGTTCCCGTCGCCGCGCTGACGGTGCTGACAGCGGCCGCCCTGTCGCTGCCCGGGACGGCCGCCGCAGATCCGCCGCCCACCCAGCAGATCACCGTCGTGGCCGTCGGACCCGATGGCCAACCGATGAACGGTTACCACGTGGCGTCCGGACCGGGCAACGTCGGCCAGGCCAGCGAGTGCTCGTCACCGTCACCGTCGGCGCTGGCCGACAACGTCTATTCCTGCTCACCAACCGCGGCGGGCGCCCTCACCTGCTGGCCGTCGACACCCGGATCGCTGCTGTGCGTGGACAATCCCTGGGATAGGAGCATGCATCGGGTGAACTACGACGGCCCGCTGCCGCCCGTGCAGGCGCCAACCACTCCGGACCCGTTCGCGCTGACTCTCGATGACGGCACGCGCTGCCTGTTCCGCAACGGTGGCGCCTGGGGTGGTCGCGCCGACGGGTATGTCCCGGTCTACGGGTGTGGCCCCGGCGGCGGCGGCAATACCGCGGTGTTGTGGCTGCCCAGCCAGGGCGCCGGGAGTTGCATCGACCGCTCATCATCGGCGTGGACGGTCAAGGTCGGTCAAATCGGCCGGCCCGACACCGTCTATCCAGCACCCCAGACCCGGGCGGTGACGGAAGCATGGTTTGCCGGAGGCAAGGCCAGCCAATAGGGCCGCCGCGGGCGTGCTGCTATAACGCACGTATGTCAGCCCCCAGACACACGATCACCCACGTTTCAGACACCGCCCGCTGGACCGCGTTGCACCGGGCGACCGAAACCGCCCGTCCCGACGCGCTGTTCAGCGACCCGCTCGCCGAGCGCCTCGCGGGCGAACACGGACGCGAAATCGTCGCCAACGTCCCACGGTCGACCCGCAACGGCTGGTGGCTCGTCGCGCGCACCAAGATCATCGACGACGCCATCGCCGAAGCGATCGCCGCCGGCTGCGACCGGGTGCTGAACCTGGCCGCCGGCCTGGACACCCGCCCGTATCGCCTGGACCTTCCGGCCCACTTCACGTGGGTGGAGGCGGACCTGCCCGACCTGCTCGCGGAAAAGACGCAGCTCCTTGCCGACGAGGCGCCCCGGTGCCGGCTGACCCGCACCGCCGTCGACCTGGCCGACGCGGCGGCCCGCGACGCCTTCCTGGACGAGGCTCTGCGCGGCGCCACCAAGGCGCTGGTGCTGACCGAGGGCCTGTTGATGTATTTGGAAGACAGCGACGTCGTCGCGCTCTCCGCGGCGATCAAGCGACCCGAGGTCGCCTGGTGGCTGCTCGACTTCGCCGGTCCCGGTCTGAAGAAGATGCTGAACAAGAAGATGGCCGGCATGCTGCAGAACGCGCCGTTCAAGTTCGCACCCGAGAACGGGTTGGCCTATTTCGAAAACCTGGGCTGGCACACCGTCGAAGTCGAGGCGCTCTACCTCGCGGCCCACCGGTTGCATCGCTTGCCGGTGTGGATGCGCCCGCTCGCGTGGCTACCCCAGCCGGACCCGCGGCACCCGGGCGGCAGGGCATGGAGTGCGACCGCCCTGCTCACCCATTGAGCGCGCCTACCAGACGCGGATCCAATCGACGAGCATGTCGGCGGGATAGCTTCCCGGCCCCGGGTCGCCGCCGCCGGACCCGGCCACCGCCAGGTTGAATACCGGGTAGACCGTGTAGCCCGGTCCGTTGAACGGCCAATCCGGCAGCGAGCTCGCCGGCACGTCGAAATACGGCTGGGCCCCGTCGGAATAGTCCTTCCAGAACCGGATGCCGGCCTCGTCCCACTGCGTGCGCCAGGTGTGCCACGCGCTGTCCATCGCGATGTTGTGGGTTTTCCACTCGCCGCCGTTGGCTTTCGCGTGAACGGTGGTGGCCGAGGGCCAACTGCCGTTGCCGTACCACTCCATGACGTCGATCTCACCCTGGTCGTCATTACCCAGCCAGTAGGCGGGCCAGGCGCCCGCGGTCAGGCAATTGAGCTTGATACGGGCTTCCCAGGTATGGCCGACGCCACCCCGCCAGAGGCTTTGGACCTTGCCGCTGTAGTAGGTGGGGCCTTCCTTGGCGGCACGCAGAACCAGGTTGGAGTTGCCGTCGAGGAAGACGTTGCGACGGTCGTCGCGGTACTGCCCGATGTGCTCGGGCAGCTCCCAATACGTCGGATCCTTGATGGATTCGCGGGCCTTCGCGACCGTCCACTTCGACGAATCCGGCGCCGAGCCGGCGGCTCCGTCGAATTCGTCGTGAAAAATGTAGGTGCCGGTTTGGCCGCTCGGAGCGGCGGGAGCGGGTGCGCGATTCGGGCGGGCCAGGGCCTGCGGCGCAGGCAGCGCGGCAGCGAGCACGCCGATCCCGGTCGTCAACATCATGCGGCGGCGGTCCATCTTGGGCATACGCGGGGACGATAGCAGCCACCGCCGTCCAGACCGAACTCCGAAATCTGTCGGTGCTCGCCGCTAACGTTTCGAATCGCCGGCGGGCCAGCACGGACGGCGGAGTGGTAACGGCGGCAGGATTAGTCGAAATTCATGGCTAATTCTCAACTTGGTGGGTGGTTTGGTCTCAGGATCGGCCGGGCATTCTGAGATCACAAGCCGATAACCACAAGTCGTAGAGTTTTTGCGGGTTGCACTGGGAGGAGTTAACGATCGTGGCGAATTCAACGGGAGCGACGGTTATTTCCCTTCAGTCTCACCCGCGATGGGCTGCGGCTCGGCGTCAGGAGCGCGAACGCCGTGAGGCTATGCGCCGTCATCCCGCTTTCCGCGCCAGCCAGCGTGCCGCGGTCGCCGGTGGCGAGGTCATCCCGCTGATCCGCGACTTCAAGCTCTACTCGAGCACCAACACTTCGGCCTGAACAATTCCGCGCGCAAATTGCGCAAAAGGCGGCCACGGCGTGGGCTTGCTCGCACACGTAATCGGGCCGCGGAAAACGTTCCGATAACTTCCCCTCTCTCTTGAGGGAGCGCGCGGCTGCCCCCGTTGGGGAGCCACAGCCGGCCGCCCGAATTTTCGGATTGCACCCGTTTACATCATTCCCGCCGTTTACTACCGTGGGTAGTAGAAGTCGTTGGGAGACGCGATGTCGAACAATTCGTTTTCGAGTACAGCGCACCGTCCGCTCACCGCGGCGATGGTCGGGTTCGCCGCCGCGTACGCCCTGCACGCGATCGATCACCTTCGGCGGGGAATGGCGGCCTCGCCGCCGTCGATCATGGTCGGCGGCACGATCCAGGGCATCATCGTGCTGATCGCCGTAGTGCTCGTGGTGCGTCATCACCCGCGGGCTTGCGAGGCGGCGATCGCGGTGGGTTACGGCAGCGCCGCGCTGTTCGTCTATGCCCACGTGCTGCCGACGTTCCTGCCGGACTTTCAGGACAGCTTTACGTCCGGGCCCCGCATCAACGTCACCTGGTTCTCGTGGGTCACCGCGGCCGCCGAGATCGGCGCGGGCCTGGCGCTCGGGTACGTGGGAGTGCGGGCGCGACGGCGTTGGGCCGCGAGCTTGCCGGCACGGGTCGCGTCGCAGGCCTAGGTCGCGCACAACCGCGTCTAGCGATCCGCGCGCCGGATCGGATCAGAGCTTGCCGGCGACGAAGTCGGCCGCCTGGTTGGCCATCCCCGCGTCGATGTACGCACCGGCCAGGTGTTGCGGCCAGTTCGCCTTCCAGGTGTTCGGGTCGGCGGGGTTGCAGATGGGGTCGGCGCCGTGGCACAACTCGATGGTCCGGTCGTTATAGATCGGGCTGAAGTTCGTGATCGGACCGACCCACTGGCTGCCGTTGCCGAAGAGGGCCACGGCAGCGATGTGCTGGTCGGCGCCCGGAGGCAGCGGGCTGTCGAAGCCGAACGCGCTGATGGGCGCCGCGAGGACCACGTCGGTTACCGCCGCGCCGAGCGAATAGCCGCCGAGCACCAGCCGGGTGTTCGGGCAAGTGTTGATCATGTCCTGAACGTGATGGCTCATGTCGTTGGCACCCTGAGCAACCTCGGTGTCGGCGGGGTAATTCACCGCGTAGACGCCGATGTTCTTGTTGACCTTGGATCGCAGTGCACTGATGAACGCGTTGCCCAGCGCTCCCGGTCCCGGCGATTCCATTCGGCCGCGGGCGAAGACCACCTGTGCCTGTGGGCAGTTCGCGGCCGCGGCGCTGGGCATTACGGACGAGGGGAGCGCAGCGGGCAAAGCGGCCGCGGCCACGATGAGGACCGCCGCCAGGCCGATGTCACCGAGTCTGCGGGGAAACACAGCATGATGGTAAAGCGGTCCCGGCCCGGCCGCTGGGCTTAGGCAAAGCGCCCTCAGTCCGGTCGCCTCGACCACCGTGGGGACGCCAGTGGCGCGAACGATAGGTTCAGCGGATGAGTCACGTCGATGCGAGTGCGCCCGAGCGCCTGTTCGCGCTGGCCGAACAGGTACCAGGGTTCCTGCCCGCCGACGAGGGACGGGCGCTCTACGACGCCGCGCTGCGGTATCTCGACGGCGGCGTCGCCGTCGAGATCGGCACGTATTGCGGCAAATCCACCCTGTTGCTCGGCGCCGCGGCCCAACAAACCGCGGGCGTGCTCTACACGATCGACCACCATCACGGCTCCGAGGAGCACCAGGCCGGCTGGGAGTACCACGACGCCTCGCTGGTCGACGAGGTCACGGGATTGTTCGACACACTGCCGACCTTCCGTCGCACGCTCGATGCCGCGGGGCTCGACGACCACGTCGTCGCCGTCGTGGGCAAGTCGCCGATCGTGGCCTCCGGATGGCGGTCGCCGCTGCGCTTTTTGTTCATCGACGGCGGCCACAGCGAGGCCGCCGCGAACCAGGACTTTGACGGATGGGCGAAGTGGGTGACAGTGGACGGCGCGCTGGCCATCCACGACGTCTTCCCGGACCCGAGGGACGGCGGCCGACCCCCTTACTACATCTACTGTCGCGCAATCGATTCCGGCCAGTTCCGGGAGGTTTCGGCTACCGGGTCGCTGAGGGTCCTCGAGCGTGTCAGCGGCCAGCCGGGCGAGGCGATCTAGCCGGATTCACGTCAGCGGCCGGGGCCGGCCGAGACGCATTCGCAGTCGAAGTCGGTCTGCAGACCCATCGGCAAGCCCTCGGCACGGAAAATGCCGGCGCCCGCGGTGGTGTTGGACAGCGCGTCCGCGGCGAGGATCATCGCCGCTCCCGTCCACGTGGTGCGCTCCTCGGGCCAGCGTTTCCCATCGGCGAACACCAAACCCGTCCAATAGGAGCCGTCTTCCTCGCGGAGATGCTGCATGGCGCCGAACTGTCGATGGGCGGCGGATCGCTGACCGATGGCGTCCAGCGCCATCACCAGCTCGCATGTCTCGGCGCCGGTGACCCAGGGTCGGTCCACCACACAGCGAATGCCCAGTCCGCCGACCACGAAGTCGTCCCACCGCTGTTCGATTCGCGCGGCCGCCGCGGGCCCGCGCATCGCGCTACCGAGAATGGGGTAGTACCAGTCCATCGAGTAGCGGTCCTTCTCGGTGAACGCCTCGGGATGCGCGGCTATCGCGTGCCCGAGCCGGCCCAGCGCCAGTTCCCACTCCGGCTGCGGCTCGCCGACCAGGGCCGCCAGCGCCAAGGCGCACCGCATGCTGTGAAAGACGCTTGCGCAACCCGTCAGCAGCGCTTCGTCCAAAGGACCGGCTTCACTGCGGGCCCAACAGATCTCGCCATAGCCGACCTGCAAGTCGATGACGAAGTCGATCGCCTTGTGCACGACCGGCCACATCTGAGCGGCGAAGCGCCGGTCGCCGGTGACGAGCACGTGGTGCCAGACGCCGGTGGCGATGTAGGCGCAGAAGTTGCTGTCGCTGTTGGCATCTTCGATGACCCCGGCGCGCAGCTGGATCGGCCATGAGCCATCCGGCCGCTGGGTGCGGCGACTCCATTCGAACGCGGCGCGCGCCGGTTCCAGTAGCCCGGCGGCGGTGAGCGCCATCGCGCACTCCACGTGATCCCACGGGTCGGTGTGACCCCCCTCAGACCAGGGGATGGCCCCGGTGGGTTCCTGCATGGCTGCGATTGACAGTGCGGTTTGACGGCATTGCTCGGGGGTAAGGACGCCCGGGACCGATGGTGGGTTAGACCGACGCAACTGAATATCCCACCGTCGCTTCGCTTTCTGCTTGCGGCTGTTTGACGAAATACATCGCCACACTCTTGCCGACCAGCGGATTGAGTAGCGATTCCGCCAGCTGCGTGATCTTCGGCCGTCGCATCAGGTCCCACACCAGGAGTTGGTGGTACGCCGACACGGCCCGGTGATCGGTGTTAGACACTCCCACAGCGCATTTCAACCACCAGAAGGGGGAATGCAGTGCGTGCGCGTGGTGGGAATGCGTCATTCGCATTCCGCCATCCGAAATCTTGGCGCGCAAATCGCTGGCCCGGTAGATGCGTACGTGGCCGCCCTCGTTGCTGTGGTATTCATCGGACAGCAGCCAACAAACCCGCTCGGGAAGCCATCGCGGCACACTGACGGCCAGGGTCCCGCCGACCTTGAGCACCCTGATCAATTCGGCGATGGCGGCGTCGTCGTGCGGTATGTGTTCCAGGATTTCGGACGCGATCACGCAGTCGAATGTCTCGTCGGCGTACGGCAACTTCAACGCGTCACCGAGGACTACCTTCGCCGACGCGCCGACGGGCGCCTCACCGCCCTCGGCCATCGCGCGCAAAATGGTTTCCACCGAACGTAATTCGCTCTCATCGCGGTCGAACGCCACGACGTCGGCACCGCGTCGATACGCTTCGAACGCATGCCGGCCGGCTCCGCAGCCGACGTCGATGACTTTCGTCGCCGGTCCGACCCGCAGCCGGTCGAAATCGACTGTCAGCATTGCGCTTCCCCTTCGGGAGCGGCCGGGGCGGCGTTGCGCGCGATCGCACGCTCATACACCCTGACGGTTTGAGCGGCCACGGCCTCCCAGCTGAACACGTTGACCGCGCGGGTTCGTCCCGCCTTGCCCAGACTCCGTCGCTTCTCCGGCGAATCCAGCAGGTCTCCGAGGGCGCGGGTGAGCGCGTCGACGTCGGCGGGCGGTACCAGCTCGGCGCACGCGCCGTCGGTGCCGAGAACTTCGGGGAGCGCGCCGACCCGACTCGCGACGATCGGAGTTCCGCTGGCCATCGCCTCCACCGCCGGTAGCGAAAACCCTTCGTAGAGCGAGGGAATGCAGGCGACTTCGGCCGAGGCGAACAACGCGGCCAGCTCGGCGTCGGAAAGCCCGCTGGTGATGTGGACCATGTCGGAGATGCCGAGCTCGGCGATCAGTTTGTGGGTGGGGCCGTTGGGTTCCACCTTGGCGACCAGCCGCAGCTCGAGATCCCTGCTCGTACGCAGCCGGGCGACCGCGTGCAGCAAGGTGCGCACACCCTTCAGCGGCGTATCGGCACTGGCAATCGCGATGACCCGCCCGGGTTGCCGGGGAAGGGATCCCGGCTTGAACAGTTCGGTGTTCACGCCCAGCGGCACCACGTGCAGCTGGTCGGGCGAAACCCCGAAGTCGCTCACGATGTCGGCGGCCGACGACGACGAAACTGTCAGCAGGTCCGGAATCTGGCGCGCCACTTGCTGCTGCATCGCCAGAAATCCATACCAGCGCTGCACCAACGGCTTTCGCCACCATCGCGCGGCCGCCAGGTCGAGCACGCGGTCACGGGTGATGGGATGGTGCACAGTAGCCACCACGGGCAGTCCCGCGCCCGCGATCGTGAGGAGGCCGGTGCCCAGGCTCTGGTTGTCGTGGACGACGTCGAAGTCGGCCGTCCGGGATGCCAGCAACCGGGCGGCGCGCATGGTGAACGTCCGCGGTTCCGGAAAGCCCGCCGTCCACGTGGTGAGCAGTTCCAACAGGTCGATCGAGTCGCGGATCTCACTGGGCCGTGGCACCCGGAAGGGATCGGGTTCACGGTAGAGGTCAAGGCTCGGCACCTGGGTCAGCCGCACCCGCGGGTCGAGCAGGTCGGGGTAGGGCTGGCCCGAGAACACCTCGACGTCATGACCCAGTTCCACCAGACCGTGGCTGAGATGGCGCACGTAGACGCCCTGTCCGCCGCAATGGGTTTTACTACGGTAGGACAGCAGGGCAATTCGCATACTCAACTCTTCTTTGCTGGTGAATGACCGCGGAATGGCGCCGAATCCATCGCGGTCAACGGGCTCCCGAACCCCGCGACAGCAAACTGGACATGTGTCCAGACTATAGTTCGATCACCTAATCGAGCGCAACGAGCTCGGGCGTCACCGGGTCCCGGGTAAACGGTCTGACGGAATTCCGGCACCCAAAGATCATGCCATTAGGCCCCGAACGGAATTGAACCGTTCGAGCCACCCGCGCGTGCTCCCAGGTATAGGAAGCTATACCCAGCTCGCGATGAGGAGTGGCCGTGGGTGCCGTGTTGAAACCGCGTTACGACGTCATCGTGTGTGGCGCCGGGTCCTCGGGGTCGGTCGTCGCCGCCCGCCTGGCGGAGAACCCGGACGTGAAGGTGCTGCTACTCGAGGCGGGCGGCTCCGACGACCTGCCGGCGGTGAAGGAAGCCGGCCAATGGCCGTCCAACCTGGGAAGCGACCGCGACTGGGGCTTCGCCGCCGAACCCGACCCGCGCCTGCACGGGCGCTCCATCCCGTTCTCGATGGGCAAAGTGCTGGGCGGCGGGTCGAGCATCAACTTGATGGTGTGGTCGCGCGGACACCGCGGCGACTGGGACCACTTCGCCGCCGAATCGGGCGAATCCGCGTGGGCGTACGCGCGGGTCTTGGAACTGTATCGGCAACTCGAGGACTGGCAGGGCACAGGCGAGCCGGATCACCGTGGCAGGGGAGGACCGGTGTTCGTCGAGCCGGCCGCCGGCCATCCGCTTGGACCGGCGGTCTTGGACGCGGCGCGGGCTCACGGCATCCCCACCTACCAGAGTCCGAACGGCCGCTTGATGGAGAATGCGCGCGGCGCCGCTGTTGCCGACCTACGCAGCCGCAACGGCAGGCGCGAGTCCGTGTTCCGCACCTACGCCGGCCCGGTGCTGGGCCGCCCGAACCTGACGGTGTTGCCGCACGCGATGGTCACCCGCGTCATCTTCGAAGCCGACCGGGCGATGGGCGTCGAAGTCTTGCATGCGGGCGCGGTTCATCAGGTGGCCGCCGAGGCGGAGGTCGTTTTGTCACTCGGCGCGATACACACCCCCAAGGTGCTGATGCAGTCCGGCGTGGGCGACGCGCAGGAATTGCGGCGTGTCGGAATCGCCGTCCGCCGGCACCTACCCGGCGTCGGACGCAATTTCCAGGATCATTTCGGGTTCGACTGCGTGTGGGAGTTTCCGGATTCGGTGCAGGGCAGCACCCAGGTTGCGGCGACGATGTTCTGGGACTCGGGAGCGGCCGATGTTCAGGGACCCGACCTCTTCGCCTGCTTGGGCCCCTTCCCCAAGGCGACCCCGGAGAACGCCGCGAGATACGGCCTGCCGGCCAACAGTTGGATTCTGTTCGGCTCCCCAACTCACCCCACGAGCCGCGGGCGCCTGCGGTTGTCGGGGCCGAACGCGGCCGACCCGATCCGCATCGAGGCGAACGCGCTGTCGAACCCCGACGACCTCAAGGCCGCGATCGCCTGCATCGAGACGCTGCGCGAAATCGGCAACTCCGCCGAACTGCGCCCGTTCGTCGCACGCGAAGTCATGCCGGGTGACCTCTCGGGCGCCGAACTCGATGATTACCTGCGTTATGCCGTGACCACTTACTGGCACGAATCGGGGACGGCGAAGATGGGTCGAGACCCCGCGTCGGTGGTTGACGGACGCCTGAAGGTGTACGGCATCGAGAACCTGCGCGTCGCCGACGCATCGATCATGCCGCGAATTACGAGCGGCAACACCATGGCTCCCTGTGTGGTGATCGGAGAGCGCGCCGCACAGTTCATCAAGGCCGAGCACCGGCTTTGAGCTGTTTGTTACCATCGCGCGGTGCAGGGTTCGGCTGCATCAGGTGAATGCCGCGGGCGGCGATCGGCTTCGCGACGCGACGTTCTGAAACTTGCCCTGGCGCCGGCTTTCCTCAGCTTCGTGACGTCGGCCGCCAGCTCCACCGCGCCAACGGCATTCGCCGCCGACATACGGCTGATCGACTTCGCCGAGCGCAGGATTTCCCCGGACGAGATCAAATCCGCGGGCTATGCCGGGGTGGTGAATTACGTTTCCGAGTCGCGGCCGGGCGCGAATTTCGAGGCCAAGCCGATCACCCGCGAGTACGCCGACGCGCTGCGCGCGGCGGGCCTGCAGATCGTCAGCAATTTCCAGTACGGCAAACCGGGGTGGCCGGACCCGTCGGACTACACCCGCGGCCACGACGGCGGGGTGGCGGATGCCCAGACGGCGCAACGGCTGCACGCCGCGGCCGGGGGCCCGGCGTCGGCCCCGATATTCTTCAGCGTCGACGACGACATCGACGAGAACACCTGGAACAGCATTGCGGTGCAATGGTTTCGGGGGATCAACTCCGCACTGGGCGTGGGCCGCACCGGCATCTATGGGCATGCCAATGCGTGCGGCTGGGCGATCCGGGACGGCGTCGTCGGGAACTCGACCACGCCCGGGCATCGGTGGGCGTGGCAGACCAAGTCGTGGTCACACGGCGCTCGTGAACCCGCGGCGGTGCTCTACCAGGCGGTGGTCAACAGCCCGGCCAACCCCAGCCCGCTCCTCGGCGGGATCAACGTGGACATCGACGAGGTGTTGGCCGCCGACTACGGCCAGTGGGACTTCGCGCGCTGACCTAACGCACGGCGCCCCGCGAGCCCATGGCCCGCGGGGCGCCGCTTGGTATCCGGGTGTTACTTCAGATCGAACCGGTCGTTGTTCATGACCTTTACCCACGCCGCGACGAAGTCCTCGACGAACTTCCCCTGATTGTCGTCCTGGGCGTAGACCTCGGCCAGCCCGCGCAGCACCGAATTCGACCCGAACACAAGGTCATTCGCGGTCGCGGTCCACTTGATCGCGCCCGAGGCGCGGTCGCGGCCCTCGTAGACGTTCTCCGCGGTCTCCGACGGCTTCCACTCGGTACCCATGTCGAGCAGGTTGACGAAGAAGTCGTTGGTCAACGCTCCGGGCCGGTCGGTGAACACCCCGTGCTTGGTGCCGCCGTGATTGGCGCCGAGCGCACGCAGGCCGCCGATGAGCACCGTCGTCTCCGGGGCGGTCACACCGAGTAGGTACGCCCGCTCCATCAGCAGGTGCTCCAGGGGAGCCTTCTCTCCCGCACGGACGTAGTTGCGGAAGCCGTCGGCCCGCGGCTCGAGCACCGCGAACGACTCCACATCGGTGTTCTCCTGGGAGGCGTCGGTGCGCCCCGGCGCGAAGTGCACCGAGATCTCGTAGCCGGCGTCCTTCGCCGCCTTCTCGACCGCCGCGGATCCCGCCAGCACGATCAGATCGGCCAGCGAGATCTTCTTGCCGCCCGATGCCGAGCCGTTGAAGTCCTGCTGGATCTTCTCCAGCACGGGCAACACCTTGTCCAGCTCGGAGGGCTCGTTGCACTCCCAGTTCCGTTGCGGCTCCAGGCGCAACCGCGCCCCGTTGGCGCCACCGCGCTTGTCGGTGTTGCGGTAGCTCCCGGCCGCCGACCAGGCGGTCTTGACCAGCTGGGGAACGGACAGGCCCGCCCCGAGGACCTTGCTCTTCAGCTCAGCGACGTCCTTCTCGTCGACCAGCTCGTGGTCGACGGCCGGAACCGGGTCCTGCCAGAGCTGCGGCTCGGGAATCCACGGGCCGAGGTAGCGGCTGATCGGTCCCATGTCGCGGTGCAGCAGCTTGTACCAGGCCTTGGCGAACGCCTCGGTCAGCTCCTCGGGGTGGTCCAGCCAGCGCCGCGTGATGTCGCGATAAATCGGGGACTCGCGCATCGAGATGTCGGTGACCAGCATCGTCGGCGCCCGGCCCGGGCCGCCGAACGGATCGGGGATGGTCCCGGCGCCGGCGCCGTCCTTGGCGACGAACTGCCAGGCATCGCCGGGGCTCTTGGTGAGCTCCCACTCGTAGCCGTACAGCGTCTCCAGGAAGGTGTTGTCCCACTGGGTCGGGGTCGGCGTCCAGACCACCTCCAGGCCACTGGTGATGGCGTCCTTGCCAACGCCGGTGCCATACGAGCTCTTCCAGCCCAGCCCTTGCTGTTCGATCGGGGCGGCCTCGGGCTCGGGTCCGACCAGATCGCCGCTGCCGGCGCCGTGGGTCTTGCCGAAGCTGTGCCCGCCGACGATGAGCGCGGCCGTCTCCTCGTCGTTCATCGCCATGCGGCCGAACGTCTCGCGGATGTCGATCGCCGCGGCGATGGGATCCGGCTTGCCTTCGGGCCCTTCGGGATTGACGTAGATCAGACCCATCGTCGTCGCCCCGTAGGGCTGGGCGAGGTCGCGCTCGCCGGAATACCGCTTGTCGGTGCCCAGCCAGGTGTCCTCCTCGCCCCAGAGGATTTCTTCCGGCTCGAAGACGTCTTCGCGACCGAACGCGAAGCCGAAGGTCTTGAATCCCATCGATTCCAGGGCGCAGTTACCCGCGAAGATGATCAGGTCCGCCCAGGAGATCTTGTTGCCGTACTTCTTCTTCACCGGCCACAGCAGCCGACGCGCCTTGTCCAGGCTCACGTTGTCCGGCCAGCTGTTGAGCGGGGCGAACCGCTGCATGCCCTGGCCGCCGCCGCCCCTGCCGTCGAAGATGCGGTACGTGCCGGCCGCGTGCCAGCTCATCCGGATGAAAAGGCCGCCATAGTGGCCGTAGTCGGCGGGCCACCAGTCCTGCGAGGTGGTCATCACCGAGATGACGTCTCGCTTCAGCGCCTCGACATCGAGCTTGGCGAACTCCTCGGCGTAGTTCCAGTCCTCGCCGTAGGGGGTCGATTTCGGGTTGTGGGGCTGCAGCATCGACGGGTCGACCTGATCCGGCCACCAGTCGCGGTTGGTCAGCGGCCCGCGCGCCTTCGGTTCGGGCGAGGAGATCGCGGGGTTTTCGCTCTCGCTCCTGCTGGCCGTCTTGGAGTCGTCGTGCGGCGGCCGGCTTTCGGATATATCTGACACAGCAATCCTTCCTTGGTGATTGGGCTGCGATCTAGGGACCTGCAGTCGAACAGTCGGGGCACACGCCCCAATAGATGACCTCGGCCTCGTCCAGGACGAAGCCGTCCAGAACGTCGTTGTCGTCAGACGGTGTGAGGCAGGGCGCCTCACCGACCGCACAGTCGATGTCGGCGATGACGCCACAGGACCGACACACGACGTGGTGGTGGTTGTCGCCGACTCGCGACTCGTAGCGGGCGACCGACCCGGACGGCTGGATGCGGCGCACCAGACCCACCGTGCTCAGCGCGTTGAGGACGTCGTACACGGCCTGGCGGGAGACATCGGGCAGCCCCACGCGCACCGCGGAGAAGATGGTCTCGGTGTCCGAATGCGGGTGAGCGTCCACCGCCTCCAGCACGGCGATCCTCGGCCGGGTCACCCGGAGATCGGCCATCCGCAGTCGCTCCGCGTAATCGGCCGTCGATGACACCGCACCAATATGACGCACTTATCTGGAACGAGTCAAGAGTTTACTGTGAAGTGGCGCACAACTCACGGTGACGAATGAGCTACATCACGCGATTCTAGGTTGGCTTTAGCGCGCTGCCTTTGCGCCAGTCGTCCCAACTGATCGTCCAGTCGCCGTTCTGCGCCAGTGTCAACGGGGGGCCGCCGCTGTTGCGGACCTCGACCACATCACCCGGCACGGAGAAGTCGTAGAACCATTTCGCATTGTCGGCGTTGAGGTTCAGGCATCCGTGCGAGGTGTCCCGATGGCCCTGGGCCCAGACCGTGGCATCGAGCTCATGCAGATAGATGCCGTCGGTGCTGATCTTGGTGGCCCAGTTGATGGTTTCGCGGTAGCCCAGGCGGGAGTTCTTGGGCAGCCCGAACGTGGAGGAGTCCATCACGACGGGGTTGCCCTTGTCGAGCACGGTGTAGACGCCCGGGGGAGTCCACAGCGAGATGCTCTTGCCGCCGACGTTTTCGGTCCCGCCCATCCCCATCGAGGTGGGCATCGTGCGGACCAGGGCACCGTTGTTGAAGACGCTGACCTGATGGGTCGCGTCGTCGGCGATGGAGACGTGGGCGTCGCCGATCCGGAACGACACCTTGGTGTCGTCTTGGCCGAATAGGCCGTTACCCAAAGCGATTCCATAAATCTTGGCCTCGGCCGTGACGGTCGTGCCCGGCGCGTAGTAGTGCTCCGGGCGCCAGTGGGCGTTCTGGTCGTCGACCCAGTACCACGACCCCTCCACCTTGGGGTCGGTGGTCACCGCCAGATGCCGCTCCGCTTCGGCACGGTCGGCGATCTGCTCGTCGAAGTGGGCGACGATCACCATCCCGACGCCATAGGTCCCGCCGTCTTTGAGGGCGGCCTCCGACGTGGTGGTGAACGAAACCTTGGTCTGGTTAGACGGCTTCAGCGTCGAAAAGGACGAAACTTGCGTCGAGGCAACGCCATTGGGGCCCCGGCTGGTGACCGTCAGGGTGTAGGTGCGGCCATAGCCCAGGGGGACGGTGGGCTTCCATACGGTGCTATCCGGTGTCATGACGCCCTGCACGGACTTGCCGCTCTCGTTGACCATGCGGACCTCGGTCAGCGTCCCGGCGTCCGCCTTGACCATCACCTGTGCGAGCGGGTCCACGTCGCGCGCATCGGGGCCCGGCGTGATCGTGACCTGTGCCGGTCCAGCGGGTTTCGACGATGAGTTGCGATGACCGCAGCCACCTAGGGATGCCGCAACCAGGACCACGCCCATAACTGCGGCGACCACGAGCAGTAATCGCCGCAGCCCGCCGCTCCTGGGGATCCGGCGAACGGACCGGTCACTGGTCTTGGACATCATTGAGCTATCGGATCCTTGCGTTCTGTTGGGTGCCGGGTCGAATCGCGGCCCAGGCGGCCATGTTGTCCATCAGATGCCACGGACGTGCGGTTTTTAAACCGACCGGCGCACGGGCGAGGATCATGGCGGCATGGTCGACGACGAACTCGACAGTCTGTATTCGGCGCCGCCGAAGGATTTCACCGCGCAACGCACCAAGTTGGCCGCGGCGGCCAAGCGCCGGGGCGACGACGCCGGCGCCAAGCGGATTTCCGCGGCCAACAAACCCACCACCGCGGCATGGATCGTCAACCGGCTCGCGCTGCGCCACGCCGACACCAAACGGCGCCTGACCGACCTGGGCGACCGCCTGCGCGCCGCGCACGCGGCGATGGACGGCGCGCATATCCGGGACTTGTCCGCCGAGCAGCACCAGCTCGTCGGCGAGCTCACCCGAACCGCTCTGCAAGCCGCCGATGTCAGCAACCCATCCTCGGCGGTGCGCGACGACATCACCAGCACGCTGCAAGCGGCCATCGCCGACCCCGAGGTCAGGGACCGGCTCGGCCGGCTGGCCCGGCCCGAGCAGTGGTCGGGTTTCGGCGACTTCGGCGCCGCGGCACCCGTGACGGCCGCCCGGGCAGGGCGGGCGAAGGAGCGGTCGGCGCCGGCGCGGCCACAGCCGGCGAAACAGCCCGTGCGCGACGCCGCAGCGCAGCGGCGGCTCGAGACACTGACCGCAGCCGTGACAGCCGCTGAGCGCGAGCAGGCCGACGCCGAGGCCACACTCTCCGAGCGCCGGGCGGAGCGGGCCGCGGCCCGGCAGCGCCACGAGGAGGCGCTTGCGGCTTTGCGTGTCGCCGAGCGCGAACTCGAACGCGCCGAAGCGCACTACGAGCGGGCCGAGCACGCCGGCCACGCCGCGGCAGAAACGGTCAAAGAGGCGAAAGCGCAGTTGAAGCGGGGCTGACAGGTCCGTCGAAGCGCGGTGGTGTTTCCATGTGTGCAGCCGGGGTACTAGGCCACGCGTGACGTCTTTATGGTTGGCCGATCGGCCCGAACAGCCTTGGGCCGCAAGCAAGCTTGACGAGGGTTCCCGCTCCGCGGATGTCATCGTCGTGGGCGCCGGTATCACCGGGCTGATGACCGCGGTTCTGCTCGCCCGCGCCGGCAAGGACGTGCTGGTGCTCGAAGCGCGCACAGTGGGCGCCTGCGCCACCGGGAACACCACCGCGAAGATCAGCCTGCTGCAGGGCAGCCACCTGTCGAAGATCCTGTCCCGGCATGGCAGGGAACTGGCTCGCGCCTACGTCGACGGGAATCGTGAAGGCCAGGACTGGGTGCTCGATTACTGCGGGTCGCATGGCATACCGGTGCAGCGCGAGGACGCCTACACCTACGCCCAGTCCGCCAAGGGAGTGCCGTCCGCGCGCCTGGAGCTTCAGGCGTGCCAGGCGGTCGGGCTGCCCGCCGTCTGGGACGACGACGCCGGCGTGCCGTTCCCGTATCACGGCGGGGTGCGGCTGCCCGATCAGGCCCAGTTCGATCCGATGCCGTTCCTGGATGCGCTGGCCACCGAGCTGCTCAACCGCGGCGGACGGCTGGTCGAGCACACGCGAGTCCGCCGGGTGTCGAACCGCGGCGAACGCGTGCGGGTTCACGTCAACGACGCCGCGCAGCGCGACGTCGAACTCCAAGCCGGCCAACTGGTTCTCGCCACCGGCATCCCAATCCTGGATCGCGGCGGATACTTTGCGCGCGTGAAGCCCAGCCGGTCCTACTGCATGGCGTTCAAGGTCCCCGGCAACGTCACCCGCCAGATGATGATCTCCACCGACTCGCCGACCCGCTCGGTGCGCTACGCGCCCGTCGCGGACGGGGAGCGGCTGATCGTGGGCGGGGCCGGCCACACCGTGGGCCGCAAGAAGAGCCCGTCGAAGGCGCTCGAGGAACTCGCGTCGTGGGCCCGCAAGCACTACCCGGGTGCCGAGCAGACGCACTTCTGGTCGGCGCAGGATTACACGCCCATCGACCAGCTGCCCTATGTCGGGCCCATCCTGCCGCGCACCGAAACCATCTTCGTGGCAACGGGATTCAACAAGTGGGGAATGACGAACGGCGCTGCCGCGGCGTTGGCGCTGTCGAGCCGCATCCTGGGTGGCCGGATGGACTGGGCGAGGGCGTTCGCCAGCTGGAGCCCGCATGAGTTGACCGGCCTGCCAACCGCCATGCAGGCCAACCTGGAGGTGGGCTTCGACCTGGCCAAGGGCTGGATCACCCCGCTGCTGCGGGCCGGACGGCGCAGCCCGGGGGCCGACGAGGGCGGCGTGGTCAGCGGGCCGCCGTGGCATCTGGAGGCGCGCTGCCGGGTCAATGGCACCGAGCACCGGGTATCGCCGGTGTGCCCGCACCTCGGGGGAATCGTGAACTGGAACGACGCCGACCAGGCGTGGGAATGCCCGCTGCACGGGTCGCGCTTCGCCCCGGACGGCACCCTCCTCGAGGGGCCGGCCACCCGAGACCTATCCGCCTGAATCCGCGCGAAGGGCTCAGTCCGTCTTTTGGTAGACGAGCCAGCGTAACTCGACCGGCGAGTGCTCACGGTCGACGTCGAACACATCGAGACCGTTGGCCCATCCCTCGAACCAGCCCGTGGGCGGCCAGGCGGCCTCGGGCAGGTGAGCCTTCTCGTATTCGTAGGCGGAATCGTCGGCAACCAGCTCGAGGGACAGCCCCGCCGCCGCGGTCTCCAGCTGGTCGCGCGTGTAGATCATGGTGTTGCACTGCTGACCGAATTGCAGCACGGATTCGTCGGGGACGTAGCCTTCGCGGGGCAAGAAGGCGTTGAACACCAGCCGCCCGCCGGTAGCAAGGCATTCGGCGGCGAGCTCGAATACGCCGCGCAACTCACGGGTCGTTCGGAAGTCGGGCACCACCTCGGAGAGCACCATCAGCTGGTATTCGTCGTGGACGCTTTCCATCGCGGTGAAGACATCGCTCTGGATCACGTGCACGGCCAGCGACTCGCTCTCCGCCTCGGAGCGCATGACGTCGGCGAGCTTGGCCGCCATCTCCACCGCGTCCACCGGGTGGCCGCGGCGTGCCAGGGCCAGGGCGTTGCGCCCGGTTCCCGCTCCGACGTCCAGCACGCGGTAAGTCGTCGGGTCGGCCGCTTCGGCGGCCAGCGCCAGCACCCGCGCGTCGGGCTCGGTGCCGAACAGCGGCGCCGGGCGCACGGCCACCCACTCGTCGTAGTCGGCGTCGAGCGTCCGCCACTCGGCCTTGACGCGGATGTTGATGCTCGTTCCGAAGTACGCGTTGAACGAGATGAGGATGTCCGAGCGGGGGGAGGCCTTGAAGCCCTTCGCCAGCTCGGTCTCGAGCGAGATCCGCAGCTGAGCCGACTGTTCGGGCGTGTGCCAGACGCCCAGTGTGGCGCACAGGTTGGCGCACAGCTGTACGTATTCGTCGATCAGGCTCGGGACGGCCGGCACCCTGATGTGCCCCTCGGCCGAGGTCCGGCGATACAACCGCCTGACCATCGCTTCGTAAAGCATCGACGGGTCGACAGGGCCGGAAGGCGGATCTTGCACCAGAACCTTCTACACGACCCGGCCGCTTTGCACCACCGATCGGACCACCGCGTCGATCAGTCCGAGCGGGCGGCGTCTTCCACGAGGTCGGCGGCCTTGGCGACACTCTCGGCGGGCTTGCTCATCTGCGCGGCGACCTCACGGGCGCGAGCCGCGCATTCCGGAGTCAGCACAGAGCGTAGGTCGGCGACCAGCGAGTCCAAGGTGCTGTCCAGAAAGCGCCGTCCCGCACCGACTTTCAGTCGTTCGACGGCTTCCGCCCACATCGGCTGATCCCATACCGTCCAGAGGATGAGCGTGGGAACTCCGGCGCGCAGGCCTGCCGCCGTGGTGCCCGAGCCACCGTGGTGGACCACCGCGCGGCAGGCGGGGAAGACGGCCGCGTAATTCAGCGCGCCCACCACCTTGACGTGGTCGAACCGCGGCACGCCACCGAAGTCGTTCGCGCCGGCGCAGATCAGCGCACGCTCGCCCAATCGCGCGCAGGCGGCACTGATGACGGCGACGGTCTCGGCGGGAGAGTCGATGGGTGTGCTGCCGAAGCCGAAGTAGATCGGCGGCGTGCCGGCCGCAATCCAGGACAAGGCCTCATCGTCGGCATCCGTCGGCAACTCCAGAGTCAGCGACCCGACAAAGGGGCGTCGACCGCCCGGCTCCACCCATTCGGCGGCCGGCCCGGGCAAGCACAGCTCGTCGTAAGTCTGAAGTTCGAGCAATCCGTCGTCGCGGGCCGCCGGGACGGCCGCCTCGGGCAGGCCGAGCGCACGGCGTTGGGCTTCTCCGGCCTCCCTCGTGATTCCCGAATACAAGTCGCTCGACGGCATGATCCGCGCCGGGAAGACGTGCAGCGCGGCGAGCGGAATCCCGTGATGTTCGGCGACATTGGCAGCGAGCGCCTGGTCGTTCATGTGCGCCAGGAGCAGGTCGGCCCCCTTCGCCACCGATGTCAGCGTCGCGCTCTTCTTCGCCCAGATTCGGTTAACACGCTCGCTGGCTTCAGACAGCGCGCCGATCCCGTACTGAAAGCGGCCGAGAAACTCCGAGGCCGCATCCATCGAGCCTTGGGTATCCGGCCCGTAGGCGACCGCGGGGACTTCCGCCGACTCGACGAAGCCGACCTTGTCCGGCGGGACGGCCAGGCGCACGTCGTGACCCCGGCGCGACAGCTCCCGGCCGAGGGCGGCGCAGGGCTCGATGTCGCCCCGCCCGCCGTAGCTTGCCAGCACAAATTTCATCCACTCCGACCTAACTCGCGGTGACGGTATTGATCCAAGCAGACCGGCCAGTCGGGGCCGCCGGACGCGGACCCCGCCGGCGCCGCCCGCCTTCGGCGTGGCGCGTCCGGTGCGGTTGACGGGTTTGGCGGCGATCCGGAGGTAACTTATCGGTGCTCTGGGACACCCCAACGTCGTTGAATTCCTGGTCACCGCCCATGCTCGAGCCCCTGCCGCAAAGGCTCCGCGGCCAGAGGCCAGGGCCCGGTCGACCGTCATCGCGGTACCTGTACTACTTAAAGGATCGAAGATTTGTTTGCTGTCCGTTGGGCAACCCCACTACGGCCAGAAACGGGCCGTTCACACTGCGGCCACCAGTTGAACCGTCCGGAGGAGACGACTCATGGATTTCGCAGCACTACCTCCGGAAATCAACTCCGGGCGGATGTACACCGGGCCGGGGGCCGCGCCGATGCTGGCCGCCGCGATGGCCTGGGACGCGCTGGCCGTCGCGTTGCATTCGGCGGCGGACTCGTACCAGGTGGAGGTCACGGCGTTGACGGGCGGGCCCTGGCTGGGGCCATCGGCGGCGGCGATGTCGGCCGCGGCCGCCAGGTACGTGGCCTGGACACGGGCCGCCGCCGCGCAGGCTGAACAGACCGCCACCCAGGCCAAAGCCGCGGCCGCCGCCTACGAGGCGGCGTTCGCGGAATCGGTGCCGCCGCCCGTCATCGCGGCCAACCGCAGCCTGCTGACGTCGCTGATCGCGACCAACATCTTGGGGCAGAACACGCCGGCGATCGCGGCCACCGAGGCGCAGTACGCGGAGATGTGGGCTCAGGATGCCGGGGCCATGTACGGCTACGCGGCGTCGTCGGCGGCGGCGGCGCGGCTGACACCGTTCGCCTCGCCGCAAGAGAGCAGCAATTCGGGCGGGTCGGTGCGGCAAGCGGCTGCCCTCAACCAGGCCGCCGGCACCTCGGCCGGAAAGGTGCAGAGTGCCCTCTCGCCGACCCAGCAGGCCTTCACCGCGACGCCCGACGCGTTGCTCAACCTCGCAAGCCCCCTCGACTATGGCTTCGGCGGACGCGACCTGCTGGGCCTGGCGGCGGACCTGAGCGCGGTCTTCGTCGACCCGGAAATCGGAACGGCGGGGCTCGCCGCCGCGATCGTCGCGCTTCCCTACGACGTGTCCGGCGCACTGACCGGTTTCCACACCGATGACATCGTCAGCGGCTGGGCAGGGGTGCAGTCCTGGCCCGGGTCGGCGCCCGTGCCCCCCACCCCCTTCCCGGTGATCACCAACCTGGCGGGCGGTTCGGCCGCGACCGCGAGCCTGGGCCAGGCGAATACGGTCGGCGGTTTGTCGGTTCCGCCGGGCTGGGCGGCGGCCGCCCCCGCGGTACGCCCCGCCGCCCTGGCCCTGCCCGCCACCACTGTCGGCGCGGCCGCGCAGGCCTCGTCCAGCGGCTCCGGAAGCCTGTTCGGCGAAATGGCCGCGGCGAGCATGGCGGGGCGCGCTATGGCCGGTACGACAGGCGCGGGTGTCGCCGGCCGCGCCGAACGGCTCAGGGCCACAACGCAAAAGGCGACGCAGGATGGTTCGGGGGCGCCGCAGGTTCCGGCGGGCGGCCCGATCACCAGCATCGCCGCCGAGCTGCGCGAGCTGGCATCCCTGCGCGATGCGGGAATCATCACCGAGGACGAATTCAACGAGCAAAAGCAACGGCTGCTCCCGCACTGACTCCAAAAACCGGGGATAGCTGATCGCGTTCCGTTCACTGCTTCCCGAACGATGTCCAATATCGACAGATGTCGCGGGCAATTGTTTCGTACGATATTTGTATGTCGCGGCGACATTTCGCGATTGATATCGAACCGAACTATGAATTGATGAGCAGGTAAGCGGCGCGCCATTCTTCGCCTATCACGGCAAGCCGAAGTGTTACCGTTTGCACGCGCCAAGCTTTTCCGATCGAACTTCGCGAGCGCCCATGTTCACTTCCACGACAGCGTCCCCGCGCCGCACCGCGCTGGTGGCGGCGTGCGTCGGCGTGTGCCTGCTTTCATCGTGTCGCCCGGCGCCGCCCTCTACACCGCAAGCGAACGCGCCGTCGGCCATCGTCAGCAGCGCCCCCAGCAATCCCACGCCGACGCCGGCGGCCGGCGCGCATCCGTCGATCGAAGGCGGCGTCTACGGCGATCCCGCTACGGCCGCAAAGTACTGGCAGCCACAGTCGCTGGAGGACAACTGCGGGCTGATGTCCGTGGCCGACGTGGTCGGCGAGATCACCGGCCACGCACCTACGGAGCAGCAGATGATCAAGCTGGCGGAGTCGACGCCCTCACAGACCAATCCCGGGCCCATCTACGCACCGCGCGACGACCCGAGCCACGCCAGCGGTGACGGCGGCATCGAAATGGCCGATGCGGTAGTGCTACTCGACCACTACGGCATCAAGTCGGAGGTAACCTACGCGGCGCATCCGGATCAGACCGGTCTACCCGCGCTCGAGCGGTACCTCGCCGATAATCGCAAGGTGATCGCCTGGGTCAACTCCGCCGTCATCTGGAACACCAGCGACCAGCGGACCAAGGCCGATCACTTTCTGGTCGTCACCGGGATCGACACCAACAGGGAGATCGTCCACCTCAACGACCCCGGGGTCGATCACCCCGACGAACAGGTCACCATTCCGACCTTCGTGACCGGCTGGCAAACCGGACAGGAATCGATTGTCGTCACCGCGACTCCTGGCTGAGTGCCGGCTTTCCCGGGCAGACGGACCGGCCCTCCGGGGTGTGATCAACACTCACGCCGAGGTCACGGAAATGGTCCCGGCCGCCGATTACCACGACAACAGCAATTTTCTTAGTTTTAATATTCGCCGCATCGCCCGCTCATATACTGACCCCACCTCGACACCGACAACAAAAGAAGGGCACGAAATGCTTGCACCGCGTTGGCTGGCCAAACTGACAATTCCCGTCATGGTTGGCGCTGCCCTCACCGCAACCACCGCGATTGCCTCGGCCGACAGCACGGACGACGCATACATCGCGAAACTGCACAACTTGGGATTCACCTGGCCGTCGGGGAGTGACTCCGACATGATCGCAATGGGGCACGCGGTCTGCGCCGACCGGATGGCCGGCAAAACACCGGATGCGATTGCCGCCGACTTGCATTCGAGCATGAGCTCGAAGGGCTTCTCGTTCGCGGACATGACCGGCTGGGTCAGCGCGGCGGAGTCGACCTACTGCCCGGGCTGATCGCTCCCTGACCCACCACTCGGTTTCGGGCCCCGCCCGCATACGCTGAGCGAGACAGTTGGTGCGGTCTCGCCGAGTGGGGATGGGCAGTGGAGGGTTCGACGGCCTTTTCAGGTTTCGCGGCGGTGGACATGCAGGTGCACAGCCTGCTCCGCTACCCAGTGAAGTCGATGCTCGGCGAAGCCGTGCCCGACCTGTACGTCGACGAGCATGGCGCCGAAGGCGACCGGCGGCTGGCGTTGCTCGACGCCGCCACCGGGCATGTGGCCAGCGCCAAGAACGCCCGGTTGTGGCGCGGCCTGTTGAAGTGCACTGCGAATGCGGACGCCGGTCGGGTAAGCATCGGACTGCCCGACGGCACCAGCGTGAGTGCCGACGACCCCGGCATCGACGACCTGCTTTCCGCGCTGATGGGCCGGCCGGTCCGGCTGATCGCGCAGCGCCCCGAGGGCGCCACGCTGGTGCGTCCGGACCCGGAGAAGTTGCTCGAGCTGGGCTTGGACGCCGAGGTCGGCGGCCGCATCCTGGAGATCGCCCAGGCGACTCCGGGTGATGCCTTCACCGACGAAGCCCCGCTGCACGCGATCACCACCGCCACGCTCGAGCACATCGGCGTCGAGGCGCTGCGATACCGGCCCAACCTGGTGATCACAACGCCGCCCGGTTACCCGCCCTACGCCGAAAACGACTGGGTCGGCGAGGAGATCGCCGTCGGCGACGCACGGCTGCGGGTCCTGACTGCCACATCACGCTGTGTCGTACCCACGCTCGAGCACGGTCCACTGCCACGCGCTCCGCAGGCGCTCCGCACACCTGCGGCCGAAAACCGTTGGGACACAGGGGGTCACGGCGCCCAACCGTGCGCTGGCGCCTATCTCGCCGTGGTGACGCAAGGGGTCATCCGCGTCGGTGACCAGGTCACCATCGGCGGGTAGGCGGTTCAATCGGTGCGCAGCGGTCTTGTCATGCGCGAAGTCAGGCGCCCAGATTGCGCAGCGCAGTGTCGAGCTCCTCGGCCTGCTCGGCCAGCTCTCGTTCCGAGAGCTGCGTGACTCCGGCCCGCTCCAGCACCTCCTGGCGCGTCGCGATCTGCAGGGCGCCACGGTAATCCGGTGCATCCAACTCCGCCGGCGAGGCGACGTCGATGCGGCCCTCGATCGCGACCAGCGCCGCGTGTTCATCCTGGGCGGCCAGCAGCCGCCGGACATCGTCAGCGTTGACGTTCATCTCAAGTCGCCCCAACCATTTTCATGACAAGCAATACCGCTACCGCGAGGAAGACCACGGCGAAGACACAAACGGCGATCACCGTGAGTAGGGAACTGGGGGTGAATCGCCCGGTCGCCGGCGGCTGGTGCTCACGGACGCCCGACGTTTGCGGCGCCGCAGGGGGAGTGGACCCCGGTGGCACGCCGCCACCGGCCTCTAGGCCGGGCGTTTGCACCGGGTCGGGATTAGGAGGTTGTGCTGTCATCGCTGACGCCTGTCCTTCCTGGGCTTACGGTGTCGCTCGCACCGGGTTTCATACCGGGTCGCATCGCCACCCGGACGCAGTCGTCCTTCTTGTTCTTGAAGAGGTCGTAGGCGCGCACGCCGTCCTCGAGCGGCAGGACATGGCTGATCAATTTGGCGGGATTGAGGTCGCCCTGCTCGACGTAGTCGAACAGGCGAGACATGTAGCGCTGACCGTGCTGCTGCGCCGTTTTCAGGGTCAGGCCCTTGTTGGTCAGCACACCGGTGGGGAACTTGTCGGTCAGCCCGTAGACCCCGAGCACCGAGACCACCCCGCCCTTGCGGCAAGCCAGGATTGCCTGCCGCAGCGCGTCGGCGCGGTCGGTCTCCATCCGCAGGAACTGCTTGGCGCGGTCATAGAGCTGCTGTACGCCCGTCCCATGTCCCTCCATTCCGACGGCGTCGATGCATGCATCCGGCCCGCGCCCACCGGTCATCTCGCGTAGCGTCTCGTGGACGCTGTCGACCGCGGTGTAGTCGATCGTCTCCAGCCCGAACTCGTTGTCCGCCAACGTCAATCGCTCCGGAATCCGGTCGATGACGATCGCGCGCTCGGCGCCCAGCAGCAGCGCACTGCGGGCGGCCATCAAGCCCACTCCGCCGGCGCCCCAAACCGCGACCGTGTCCCCGCCGGCAATGTCGCAGAAGTCGGCGCCCATGAACCCGGTTGGTACCGCGTCGGACAGGAAGAGCGCCTGCTCGTCCGTGATGTCACCGGGAATGGCAAAGCAATTCGCGTCGGCGAACGGCACCCGCACGTATTGAGCGTGCGAGCCCGCGTAGCCGCCGAACGGATGCGTGTAGCCGTAGATTCCGCCCGAGGGATAGCCGAGCAGGGGCTGCTGGAGTTCGGCGTTTGGATTGGTGGTGTCGCAGCACGAATACAGTTCGTGCTCGCAGTACCAGCATTGGTTGCACGCGATGAACGACGGCACCACCACCCGGTCGCGCACCTTGGTGTCTCGCACCTCGGGACCGGTCTCCACCACGACGCCCATGAATTCGTGGCCGAAGACGTCGCCGGCACGCATCCCCGGCAGATAGCCGTCGATGAAGTGCAGATCCGACCCGCACGTCGTGGTGAGCCGGACCTCGACGATCGCGTCGTGGGGATTCAGGATTGTCGGGTCGTCGACCGTCTCGACCGATAGGTCGTTGACGCCGTTCCAGCACAGCGCGCGCATGCCTCGCCGCCTTTCGCTTATCGCTTATCGCTTATCGCGCGGACTTACGCGCGCTCGGGTTCAATCGGATGGTCGGCACCTCGCCGGTCTGCATCAGCGCACGCAGCCGGTATAGGGCCTTGAAGGCCGCCCCGCCGGCCAACAGGCCCGGCGCCGGGCTCGTGACGCGCAGCGTGACCTCGGTGCCCAACTTGCCCGGCGCGGGTCGGTAGGTGACCGCTATCTGTTTTCCATCGCCGGTACCGACGAATCGAAGCCCCTCGGGTTCCGGGATCAACTCCGACTCCCACACCGCCTTGGGCTCGGTGAGCAACCGCCAGCGATAGTGGTCCGGGCTGCGAAGTTCGACCTCGGCGATGTCACCGAGCACCACCGACATCTGCTCGGGGTCGCGCCAGAACTGTTCGATGCGCTCGACCGGGCACGCGATGGTCACCGTCTGCCCCGCGGATCGGCGAGGTTGCGCGGCGGTGACCTTCTTCACCGCTCCCAACACCTGGTCTTTGGCGAAATCCAAATAGCTCACGCCGCTCCCTCCGTTGCGGCGTTGCATTCCCGCCCAGAACGCGCCCAAACGGGATGCTGCGATTACCGGCCGATCAGCGGCGCCCGCCCTGCGATCACGTTGTGTATGAGAAGCATTCAGGCGGCCGGAGGCCAGGCACCTAGGATTCCGAGTGCGGAGTGGGGCTTTGCGCGGATTCCCACTTCGCCTCCAGCGACCTGGTCACCGTCGTGCCGGCGGGCAAGTCCAGCTGAAAGGTCTCCCCGTCGTCGTCCTGGAAGGTGACGATGTAACCGGCGTCGGTGGAGTCTTTGAACACCACCTTGTAGGGCTGTTCACCCGAGCCACGATCGACGGCGATGACGTCGCCAGGCGAGACGTCGTCGATGAGGTCGTTACCGGAGGCTTTCGACATACGGTCGACGGTAGCCGATCAGGCGACCGCGCCCGTATCTCGATCACACTCGCCCACCCGCGACCACCACCCTGCGCACGAATTCCGTTGCAGCGCTGGCACATTCATTCGCACCCGGAACGCTGATCCGGCCCCCACAGGTGGGTGACGCAGGTCACATGCGTGTTTGATCGGCGTCATCGGTGGAATCACTGCCCTGACACGAACGAACGCAATTCTTGGCTAAACGCCGCAAGGAGATTTTCGATGAGCGAGCAGAACAAAGCCGACGAAGCGCGCAGGGGCCTGATCGATTCGGTCAAAGGCAAAGCCAAAGAAGTCGTCGGGGCGGTTACCGGCAACGAGTCGCTGACCGCCGAGGGGCAGCTCGAGCAGACCCAGGCGCACGAGCGCAAGGAAGCGAACGCGATGGAGGCCGTGGCCGAGGCGCAGGCCAAGCAGGCGCAGGACGCCGCGGCCGAGGCCAAGGTTGAGGGCGCCCAAGAACGCGTCGCGGCAAACGCGCAAGCCGTCGCCGCCGAGGAATCGATCGAAGCCCAGGAGGCGGCTCAGAAGCGGGCCGCCGAGCAGGCTGCACGGCAGCGGGCGACCGCCGAGAAGACTCAGGCCGAGCTCGACGCGCAGCGCGAAGCGCAGCGAGCGAAGGCCGAGGAGCGCGCCGAGATCCGTGAAGCGTCGGAGGACATCATCGACGCCGTCGCCGAGCACCAGACGTCGGTCCAGGTGGCGCGCAACGAAGAGTCGGAGGCCGACCGCCTGCGACGCCAGGCCCAGAACGTGACCGACGAAGCCGACCTGCCCTGACGGCGGGCCACACACAGGAGAAGTTGATGAAGATATCCGAAGTCCCGTTCGCGGTTTTGCGGTTCCACTACCAGCTGGCCCGTTTCCCGTTGCAGGTCATCGAGGACCGGGTTGTCACCCGAATCCCGACCGAAGCGCCCGCTCGCCTGCTGTTCGAGCGCTCGCTCGGCATGCTGGACACCACGGTCGGCAATGTGCTCGATGACCCGAAGCTGGTCGAGCGTGGGACGGCGCTCGTCGAGCGCAGTGACGCGCTGGGCCGCGCGGCGCAGCTGGACGCGAAGGCCGCGGCCCGCAAGGAACAGGCCGACGCGAAGCTGAAGGGCGCCCGCGACGAGGCGATCGAGGACCGGCAGGAAGCGCAGGCCGCCACGCAGCAGGAGATCACGCAGGCCCGCAACGCCGCCGAGCAACGCAAACAGGAAGCCGCACAATCGGCCCAGCGGCAGAGTGCCGCGGCGAAGCGGCGCGCCGACGAGGCGGCGGACAGGCAGAAGCGCACGGTCGAGTCGGCCAAACGCCAGGTGGAGACCAGAACCCAGGCCGCCGAGAAGGCCGCATCCAAGGCCGCGGCGGCGAAAATCGACGAGGCCGAGGACAAGCTGGGCGACGCCGCCGACAAGCGCTCCGAGGCGGACCGGGTCGCGGAACTGGCGGCCGCCGAGAAGCGGCTGCGGCAGGAGGAACGCGCTAACGACTGACGCGCGCGCAGCTCAGACCCGCGGCGGCGGCCCCTGGTTGACCTTGTTAGCGGCGAATGTCGCGGCCTGAGCGGTCATTCCGGCGTCGATGTAGGACACGTGCGCCATCAGGTTGCCGCCACCGGAACAGATCGGGTCGTCGGTCGCACACAAGCTGATGACCTTCGATCCATACGCCGGGTTGATCGTCGGCAGCGGTTGGCCGCCCCACAACATCGTCGAGAGTCCACTGCTGGGCTCGCCGAAGAGGGCGACGGCGGCGACGTGATCGGCGACCGGAGCCGGCATCGCGTTGGTGGCCAGGTCGATCACCGTCGAGCCCTGGGAATAGCCGCCGAGCACGATCCGCGAGTTCGGGCAGCTGGCGACGGTGTCTTGGACGTGTGCGCTGGCGTCATTGGATCCGGCATTCGCGCTGTTGTGGTAGTCGTCGTTGGCCGGATAGTTGACGGCGTAGACGTCGACGGACTTCCCGCCGAGTTGCGCGGTGAGCGAGTCCACGAACGCCTGCCCGATGTTGCCCAAACCGGGCTCCTGATGAGTGCCGCGGGCGAAGACCACCGAGACGTCGGAGCACGCATCGGCGGCAGCGGTGGGCAGGGCTGATGATTCCCAGAAGGGGCTGCTCAGCACCGCCCACGTCGCCACCACAGGGAGACCAACAATGCGAGTAAGTCTGCGTGCACTCATGCCGAAATCCTGTCACATCAGTGCACGCCTAAGTGCCGGCGGTCGGCTCTACCGTGATGACGCGGGAGCAGGCAGCCGAATCGCTCTGGCGCACAAGGGATTCTCAGTCGGCAATAGTCCGGATGCGAATGGGTCCCGCCCACTCATCGTCGGGATCGACGACGGTGCCGCGCTGCGTTATCTCCACGTGGCCCGATTTCGCCAGGTCACGCGCGGCGTCGCGCGCGTCCGGCATCAGCTCACGCCAGTCCGCACCACCCACGGCCCGGGCGGCATCAGAGGGGCAGATGCTGCTGCGCGGGCCGCGATGCTCGGCCAGCGCGCGGATTGACGATTCCAGTCGGTGCCTGATCGGCCCGTCCCCGAGCGCGACCTCGGCATGGTCGGCGCCGGGGCCACCGCCGTCAAGCACCCGGCGGAGTTCGGCTCGTAATCGCTCAGCCACGCCTAGCGGCCGCGCCATTGGGGCTTGCGCTTCTCGGCCCAGGCCCGGAGACCCTCGGCGACGTCCTCGGTCGCACCGGCCACCTTGCGCATGGTCTCGCCGAAGCGGACCGACTCGATCCAGCCCATGTCCGCCGTCCGCCACGCCACTTCCTTGGTCGCCCGTTGGGCCAGGGGAGCGGCCTCGGTCAGGGTCCTCGCCCAGGCCCGGGCTTCGGCCTGCAAGTCGTCCGGCTCCACCAGCTTCCACACCAGGCCGATTTCCTTGGCCCGCTCGGCGCTAATGGGCTTGCCGGTCAGGAGCAGTTCCATGGCGTTGGCCCAGCCGACCCGCTGGGGCAGCCGGATGGCCCCGACGATAGTGGGCACGCCTATCGACACCTCGGGAAAGCAGAACGTCGCCTCGGTGCTGGCGATGACGAAGTCGCAGAAGAGTAGGCCGGTCACTCCGTAGCCGATGCAGGGCCCGTGCACGGCGGCGATGGTCGGCTTGAACAACTCCATCCCGGACTCGAAGGAGTTGATCGTCGGCTTCTCCCAGAAGGTGCCGCCGAAGGTGCCCACCGAGCCCTCGCCGTCCTTGAGATCGCCGCCGGCGCAGTAGACGCTGCCGTTGGCGGTCAGGATCGCGACCCACGCATCCAGGTCGTCGCGGAACCGCTCCCACGCCGCGTTCAAGTCCTGGCGAAGAGGCCCGTTGATGGCGTTGCGAGCCTCGGGCCGGTTAAGGGTAATCGTGGCGATGTGGTCGTCCAGCTCATACGTGACGAGACTCATGGGTTCACCCTAGGGCGCCGAGTGTGGGCGCTGAGTATGAGAACTGGCCTGAATTCGTCCATACGTCCGACACTCGGCGAACGGCCCGCGGCCCGACCCCCTAAGTACGGCAAGTCGCGGTGACCCCTGGGGTTTGCAGCCGCCCGGCGAGCCAGGGCAGCGTCGCGGCGAATGCCGTTGCGGCAGAAGGCCAGTCGTGCTTTCCGGGCAGTTCGACGATGCTGCAGTCGATGCCATGGGCGGCACCGAGACCGCAGAGCGATTCCGCGGCGGTCTGACCGACCGCCTGCGACCGGGCGCCATGCCCGCCCGGAACCGCGAAAAGCCCGGACAGATCGGAGTAGGTGCCGTGGCGCGCGATGACCGTGCTGGGATCGAACGACGACCAGGCCTCCGAGTCGCCGCCGAACAACCGGTCGACGGTTTGGGATCGCGTGCCCGCATTGGGCGCGAGGTCACCGCCGACGTCGACGAAGGCGCCGAACGTGCCGGGATGCATGACGGCCAAATCGACCGCACAGGTACCGCCGGAGGAGAAGCCGACGACGCCCCACCTCGCCGCCGCGAATTGGACATTGATCGCGGGAACGACATCGGCGGTCAGGTGGTCGGCGGCATTGCCGCGTGACCCGTTCACACACTCGGTGTCGACGCCGAACCCGCCGGTCGCGTCGGCGAAGACGGCAATAGGCGCGTTGCCGGCGTGCGTCGCGGCAAAGGCGTCGAGGGTGCTGACGGCCTCGCCGGCGCGAATCCAGTCGGCCGGTGTGTTGAATTCACCGCCGAGCATGAGCACCGCCGGCAGCCGCACTGGTGGTGTGCTGCTGAACCAGGCCGGTGGCAGGTAGACCCATTCGCCGCGGTGGCGAAAACCCGACGCTTGGTCACCGGAGTCAACCGCGAGGACCACACCTCGCGACGGCTTGACGCCTTTGTGCCGCATCGCCGCAACGGCATCCCAGTCGGCTTGGCCGGGCAACGGCGCATTGGTCAGTTGGCCCCAGGCGGCGTAGACGGTGGGGAAGTAGCCCAGCCAGCCGTTGATGGTCAGTCCCGTGCTCAGCAGGCAGAACGAGGCCGCGAAGACGGACGCGTTGCGGCGCCACCAACCGGCACCACGCCAGCCGACTACCGCGATCACAACGGAGAATCCCGTGAGGGAGACCCACAGCCACATCGGCCACGGCGCCGGCTCGCTGGCCAGACCGAGTGTTTCGTAATGCCAGTGAATGATCGCGCCGAACAGGGCGCCCGTAACCGCCCCCGCCGGCACCGACAGCACCCGCCAGCGGCGCCCCCGCCATCCGATCGCGTACACCAACGCCACGATCGTGAGCAGCTCGACGGCGATCGGGATGGCGCCCCGCATCAACGAGATTCGCCACAGGGGATTGGTGTAGTCGGCCGCCTGCGCGAGACGCGAAATCGCCGCCGGCTTGGGATATTCCATAGCCGCTGTGGACTACCCGCGCCGCTTGCGCGCGAATCACCGTCGCCCGACCCGACGATGTCCCCGGGCGGGCACGCCTATCCTGGCCCGAGTGGCCGAACTGTCCGTCGCGGAACTGCGCACCCGCCTCGACGGTCTGACCATCCGCGACGCCGCGCGCCTCGGGAGGCGCCTGAAGAATCTGCGCGCAGCCAAACCCGACCAGCTTCGGCAACTCGCCGAGCAGCTCACGCGCGCCGAAGCGCTCGTCGCCGCGCGGCAATCCGCGGTGCCGGCCATCAGCTATCCCGAGCTGCCGGTCAGCGCGCGGCGGCAGGAGATCGCCGACGCGATTCGGACGAACCAGGTCGTCGTCGTCGCCGGTGAAACCGGTTCGGGCAAGACCACGCAACTGCCGAAAATCTGTCTCGACGCCGGCCGGGGCGTCCGCGGAACCATCGGGCACACCCAGCCCCGGCGGCTGGCCGCCCGCACGGTCGCGCAGCGCATCGCCGACGAATTGGGCAGCCCGCTCGGCGAGACTGTCGGCTACACAGTCCGGTTCACCGATCAGGTCAGCGACCGCACCCTGGTGAAGCTGATGACCGACGGCATCCTGCTCGCCGAGATTCAGCGCGACCGCCGGCTGCTGCGCTACGACACCGTGATCCTCGACGAGGCCCATGAGCGCAGCCTGAACATTGACTTCCTGCTCGGTTACCTGCGCGAGCTGCTGCCGCGCCGCCCGGACCTGAAGGTCATCGTCACCTCGGCGACGATCGAGCCGCAACGGTTCGCGGATCACTTCGGCGGTGCGCCGATCCTCGAGGTGTCCGGGCGTACGTATCCGGTGGAGATCCGCTACCGGCCGCTGGAAGTCCCCGTGTCAAGCGGTCGGGAGGATGATTACGACGACCCAGACCACGAGATCGTGCGCACCGAGACTCGCGACGAGGTCGAGGCGATCGTCGACGCGATCGCTGAGCTCGAGGCCGAGCCGGCCGGGGACGTCCTGGTGTTCCTCTCGGGCGAACGCGAAATCCGGGATACCGCAGAGGCTTTGACTTTCTTGACGGGCGGCCCAGACTACACCGAGGTGCTTCCGCTGTACGCCCGGCTGCCGACCGCCGAGCAGCAGAAGGTGTTCGCGGCACACACCGGGCGCCGGGTGGTGCTGGCGACCAACGTCGCCGAGACGTCGCTGACGGTGCCGGGTATTCGCTATGTCGTCGACCCCGGCAACGCCCGCATCTCGCGCTACAGCCGCCGCCTGAAGGTGCAGCGGTTGCCGATCGAACCGATCTCGCAGGCCTCTGCCGCCCAACGGGCGGGGCGCTGCGGCCGGGTCGCGGCCGGCGTTTGCATCCGCCTGTACTCCGAAGAGGACTTCGCGGGCCGTCCGCCCTATACCGAGCCCGAGATCCTGCGGACCAACCTCGCCGCGGTGCTGTTGCAGATGGCGGCGCTGCGGCTAGGAGAGGTCGAAAACTTCCCGTTTCTGGACCCGCCGGACCGGCGCAGCGTCCGCGACGGGGTGCAGCTGCTGCAGGAATTGGGAGCTTTCGACGCCCAGGGCGGGATCACTGATCTCGGCCTCCGCCTGGCTCGCCTGCCGCTCGACCCCCGGCTGGGCCGGATGATCCTGCAGGCCCACACGGAGGGATGCGTGCGGGAGGTCCTGGTGTTGGCCGCGGCGCTGACCATCCACGACCCGCGGGAGCGGCCCACCGACCGCGAGGAGGCTGCCCGTCAGAAGCACGCCCGCTTCGCCGATGAGAACTCCGACTTCCTGTCGTACCTCAACCTCTGGCGCTACCTTCGCGAACAGCGGAATACCCTGTCGGGCAACAGCTTTCGCCGTATGTGCCGCGACGAATTTCTGCACTACCTGCGCATCCGCGAGTGGCAGGATCTGGTCGGACAACTCCGCGGCATCGCCCGCGACCTGGGCATAGTTGAAGGCGCCGCGTCCGATGAGCCTGCCGACCCGGCGCAGGTGCACGCGGCGCTGCTGGCCGGGTTGCTGTCGCACGTGGGGATGCGCCGCGAGGACGGGCGCGACTACCTGGGGGCGCGCAACTCGCATTTCGTCCTCGCACCGGGCTCAGCGCTCACCAAGCGGCCGCCGCGATGGGTGGTCGTGGCGGAGCTGGTCGAAACCAGCCGCCTGTACGGGCGCACCGCCGCGCGCATCCAGCCCGAGGTGGTCGAGCGGATCGCGGGCGACCTCGTGCAGCGCACCCACAGCGAACCGCACTGGGACGCCAGACGCGGCGAGGTGATGGCCTACGAGCGGGTAACGCTTTACGGGCTGCCGCTGGTGGCGCGCCGCCGCGTCGGATACGCCCGGGTGGAGCCGGCGCTGGCGCGGGAATTGTTCATCCGGCATGCGCTGGTCGAGGGCGACTGGCAGACGCGCCATCACTTCTTCCGCGACAACGCGCGGCTGCGCGCCGAGCTCGAAGAGCTGGAGGAGCGGGCCCGCCGCCGCGACCTGATCGTCGGTGACGACGAGGTCTACGCGCTCTACGACGCCCGCATCCCGGCCGAAGTCGTCTCCGCGCGGCACTTCGACGCCTGGTGGAAGAAGCAGCGACACAGAACACCCGAACTGCTGACCTTCACCCGTGGCGACCTATTGCGCACCGTCGACACCGCCGATGCCGAGCGGCCGACCGCCTGGCATTCGGGCGATGTCACGCTGCCCCTGACCTACCGATTCGAGCCGGGCGCGGCCGACGACGGCGTGACGGTGCACGTGCCGATCGACGTGCTCGCGCGGTTGGGCGGTGACGAGTTCGCCTGGCAGGTTCCGGCGCTGCGGGAGGAGCTGGTGACCGCACTCATCCGCTCACTGCCAAAAGACTTGCGCCGCAACTTCGTTCCCGCCCCCGATACCGCCCGTGCCGTGCTGGCAGGGATCGACCCGGCGGGGGAGCCGTTGCTGGAGGGGCTGCAGCGCGAATTGCGCCGTCGCACCGGCGTTCTGGTGCCCGCCGACGCGTTCGACCTGGACAAGTTACCGGCGCATCTGCGGGTGACCTTCGCCGTCGAGTCCGCCGACGGTACCGAGGTCGCCCGCGGAAAAGACCTCGACGCGTTGCAACTACGGCTCGCGGCGTCCACCCGCCAGGCCGTGGCCGAGGCGGTCGCCGCCGAGCTGGAACGGTCGGGCCTGCGCAACTGGCCCGACGACCTCGACGAGCTGCCGCACGTCGTCGAGCGGACGATCGACGGCCGCGCTGTGCGTGGCTTTCCCGGCTTCGTCGACACGGGAAGTGCGGTCGACCTTCGGGTCTTCACGACGCCGGCGGAGCGGGACAACGCGCTGGGGTCGGGGATGCGGCGGTTGGTCCGGTTGAGCGTACCTTCGCCGGTCAAAGCGGTTGAGCGACAACTGAGCCCGCGGACGCGCCTGGCGCTCGGCGCGAACCCGGATGGCTCCCTAACCGCGCTGCTCGATGACTGCGCCGATGCCGCGGCGGAGGCGCTAGCGCCCGGGCCGGTGTGGACCCGCGCCGAGTTCGCCGCGCTACGCGAGCGGGTGGGCGAGGCGCTAGTGTCCGCGACCGTCGACGTCGTGGCCCGCGTGGAGCAGGTGTTGGCCGCCGCGCAGGACGTGCAACTCGCCCTGCCCGGTCGGCCGTCGCCCGCGCAGTCCGACGCGATCGCCGACGTCCGCGCTCAGCTGGATCGGCTCTTGCCGCCGGGATTCGTCGCCGCCACCGGACGCCCCCATCTCGCCGATCTCACCCGCTACCTGACCGCAATCCGCCGGCGCCTCGAGAGGCTGCCGCACGGGATCGAGGCGGACCGGGAGCGGATGCAGCGCGTGCGAGCCGTGCAGCGCGCCTACGAGGAATTGACACAGTCGCTGCCTCCCGCACGGCAGGCCGCGGCCGACGTGCGGGACGTTGGGCGGCAGATCGAGGAATTGCGGGTGAGCCTGTGGGCCCAGCAGCTGGGCACCCCGCGGCCCGTGAGCGAGCAGCGGATCTACCGAGCGATCGACGCGCTGCGCGACCGTATGTGAATTATTGCCCTCCCACTCTCAACCTATAGCGCACCGGGGGGCTTGTGGCAAGGGCGGGGTGATGCCGCACAATCGCTGGCCGAAGCCAATTTTCGCTCTTATCAGGGGGTTGAGAGTGTCCTCAAACGAGAACGTCGACCACGCGGTGCTGATCGCTGGAGGAGGCCCGACGGGCCTGATGCTGGCCGGCGAATTGGCGCTGGCGGGGGTCGATGTGGCGATAGTCGAGCGGCGCGCCGGCCAGGACCTCATCGGTGCGCGCGCCGGGGGTCTGCATGCGCGCACCATCGAGGTCCTCGATCAGCGCGGTATCGCCGATCGGTTTCTTGCCCGGGGTCAGGTCGCCCAGGTCGCCGGGTTTTCTCAGATTCGGCTGGACATCAGCGACTTTCCCACCCGGCATCCCTATGGTCTCGCGTTGTGGCAGAACGAGATCGAACGCATACTCGCCGACTGGGTGGACGAGCTGGGCGTGCGGTTCTATCGCGGACACGAGGTGACGGGTATCGCCCAAGACCGCAGGGGCGTCGACGTCGCGTTGTCCGACGGCCGATCCCTGCGAGGGGCATACCTCGTCGGCTGCGACGGCGGGCGCAGCGTGGTCCGTAAAGCCGGAGGCATCGAGTTCCCCGGCTGGGATCCGACGACGAGCTACCTGCTCGGTGAGGTTCAAATAGATTGGGGGACAGGCGATTCACCGGTATGGGGAATCCGCCAGGACTCACTCGGCGTGCATTCCCTCGCCGCCCCGGAGGAGGGCGGACCGGTGCGTGTCATGGTCACCGAGCGGCGCCTCGGGTCAAGCAGCGAGCCCACGCTGGGCGATCTGAGTGAGGCGCTGATCGCCGTATACGGAACGGACTACGGGATACACAGTCCCGCTTGGCTTTCCAGATTCACCGACACGGCACGGCAAGCCGCAGCCTATCGCGACCGACGCATCCTGCTGGCCGGGGACGCCGCGCACGTCCACCATCCGGTGGGCGGGCAGGGGCTGAACACCGGCGTCCAGGATGCGGTCAATCTGGGATGGAAGCTGGGACAGGTGGTCAACGGGACGTCGCCCGACAGCTTGCTCGACAGCTACCACGCCGAACGGCACCCGGTCGCCGCGCGCGTTCTGCGCAACGCGATTGCGCAGATGGCGCTCCTTCGCCCCGACGACCGAACCAAGGCGCTGCGCGACACGATGTCCGACCTGCTCGCCATGGAGGAACCTCGCAAACGGTTCGCCGCGATGATGTCCGGCCTGGACATCCGCTACGACCTGGGCGACGCACACCCGCTGCTCGGACGCCGCATGCCGGATCTTGATCTGGCCACCGCCGAGGGGACACTGCGGGTTTTCACGCTGCTACACCGGGCCCGCCCGGTGCTGCTCAACCTCGGGGAAGCGGGCCGATTCGACAAGGCGTCCCGGACCGACAGGGTCCAGCTGATCGACGCGGAATACGCCGGTAACTGGGAACTTCCAGCAGTCGGCACGGTACCGGCCCCCGATGCGGTCTTGATTCGTCCCGACGGGCACGTCGCCTGGGTCGGAAACGGCACTGGTGACGGCTTGGGCGACGCGCTCACGGCCTGGTTCGGCGCCCCGCCCGGCGCTTAGGGCTAGTCCGGCGGTTCGTCGCCCGAGCCGAGGGTGGGGGCGCGTTCCCGGTCGCTGGGCTTGCCGGCAACACCTTCGGCCTCCCGGTCGTCGGCGACCTTCTCCTCGAGCTGGTCGACGATGTCTTCCAGCTCCTGAGAGTGACCCCGGAGGTCTTTGTCGGGTTTCGTCATATCGCTTTCCATCGACTGTGGTCGGGCAGCGCCCGTCGCTATCCAGTACCCCATCCACCGGCTGGTAACCGGCTGGGGATTGTGATCCTCAACATGGCAGCGAAGGCCGCGTTGACCGAGCTAGGAGTGACGGACGCGACATTACGCCCCAGCGGTGGAAGTATCGCAAGGGTGGCCGATAAGAAACCGCAGACCATCTCCTACCCGGCGGCCGACAGGCGTCCGCGCCGCCACGAATCCGAGCCGCTCGATCCCCACGTCATCGTTCTGTTTGGTGCGACGGGGGATCTGGCGAAACGCAGGCTGATACCCGGCCTGGCCTACCTGGACCAGTCCGAGCTTGCGCCCGACATCCAGATCGTCGCGACGTCGCTGGAAGACCTCAGCGACGACGAGTTCCGAGAGATCGCCAAAGATGCGATCGAGTCGTTCGGCAGGCACAAGCTCACGTCCGAGCAGTGGGCCAATTTCGCGAAGATCATCACCTACGTCCCGCAGGGAAAGGGACCGGAAGCGCTGGCGGCGGCGGTCGCGGAAGCCGAAGGCGAGCTCGGCCCCAACGTCAGGCGCCTGCATTACCTGTCGGTGCCGCCCAAGGCCGCGCGCGAAGTCATCACCATGCTGAGCGACGCCAAGCTCGTCGAGCGCTCGCGGGTGGTGATGGAGAAGCCGTTCGGAACCGACCTGGCCAGTGCGGTGGCGCTGAACGATTTCGTGCACGAAACGTTCGAGGAATCCCAGATCTTCCGCATCGACCACTTCCTCGGCAAGGAGGCCGCGCAGAACATTCTGGCGTTCCGCTTCGCCAACGGACTCTTCGAGCCGATCTGGAACCGCAACTTCATCGACCATATCCAGATCGACATCCCCGAAGCCCTCGGCCTGGATCAGCGGGCGAACTTCTACGAGGAGACCGGCGCCTACAAGGACATGGTCGTGACCCACCTGTTCCAGGTGATGGCGTTCGTCGTCATGGAGCCGCCCACTGCGCTCGAGCCGTTTGCCATCAGTGAAGAAAAGAACAAGGTGTTCCGCTCGATGCTGCCGGTCAAGCCCTCAAACGTGGTGCGCGGCCAATACAACGGATACCGCGAAGAGAAAGGCGTGGCAAGGGATTCCGACACCGAGACGTTCATCGCCCTCAAGGTCGGCATCGACAACTGGCGCTGGGCGGGCGTGCCCATCTATCTGCGGACCGGCAAGAAGATGGCCGAAGGCATCCGCATCATCTCGATCGCATTCAGAGAGGCACCCCGGACGATGTTTCCGCCCGGCTCGGGGGTTGGGACTCAGGGACCCGACCACCTGACGTTCGACCTGGCCGACAACTCAAAGGTTTCGCTGTCTTTCTACGGCAAGCGGCCGGGCCCCGGGATGAAGCTGGACAAGTTGTCCATGCAGTTCTCCTCGCAGGAGATCGACACCGTCGTGGACGTGCTGGAGGCGTACGAACGGCTCATCCTCGACGCGATGCGCGGTGACCACACGCTGTTCAACACCGCGGAGGGCATCGAATCATTGTGGGAGCGTTCGCAGGAGCTGCTCGACGACCCTCCGCCGGCGAAGATGTATCAACCGGGCACCTGGGGTCCCAACGCCATCCATCAATTGATCGCACCCAATGCGTGGCGGTTGCCCTTCGAGCGCGAGTGGCGCGACGCCAGGCCCGACTCGTAGCCGGCGCGGTCAGCCCAGTTCGGCGCTGATGTAGGTGATGGCGTTCCGAAATTCCTTGAGCATCTCGTTGTCGGGAACGACGAAGCCGTAGCCGGCGTATAGCTGATCGGTGGGGTGGGGGGTGACGATCCAGCCGGTGGCGGCCAGGTGCTCCGCGGCGGGTTGGCGCGCCCCCTCCCACACCAGATCGGCGACGTCGATGTCCAGTCCGTGCTTACGCCAGGTGGTGCGCATCGCCCGGGCGCGCTCGTCGGTGAACACGCCCATATTGGTGATGTTCTCGGTGGCCAGCCGACTGCCCGGTGCGCTGAGCGCGGTGATGCTGTCCAGGAGCCGGTCCTGCGCCTGCGGCGGCAGGTAGGGGAGCAGGCCCTCGGCGATCCAGGCCGTCGGCGCCGTAGGGTCAAACCCATTGCCGCGCAGCGCGGTTGGCCAATCGTCGCGCAGATCGATACCTACCGTTCGGCGTTCGGCGGTCGGTTCGGCGCCGATCCGGGCCAGCGTTTCGCTCTTGAAGGCGATGACCTCGGGCTGATCAACCTCGTAGACCACCGTGCCCGCGGCCCACGCCAACCGATAGGCGCGGGCGTCCAGCCCGGAGGCCAAGATCACGGCCTGACGTATCCCGCTGCTGGACGCCGATGTGAAGAAATCGTCGAAAAACCTGGTGCGCACGGCGATCTGCTCGCGACGCTGCTGCAGGGTCACAGGCATGTCGTCGTTGTCGAGCGGGATCTGGCCATCGAGCATGCGGACGAAGAACGGGTGGCCGACCGCGCGCACCAACGGCTCGGCGAACCGGTCATCCAGCAGCGGATCGGGCTCGCGGGAGGCCAGCGCCCGCGACGCGGCGACCATCGTCGCGGTCGCCCCAACGCTGGACGCCAAATCCCAGCTGTCGCCCTCGGTGCGCGCCGAACCAAGTGATGACACTCGCCGCTCCCTCCTGGAATTCGGCCGCCGCGGCGGCATGATTTCGGATGTTCGCCGCCAACGGGGCGCGGCTACACCACCTGGGTCGAAGGGTACTTTCTGCCTAAGCCGCGCTCACCAAGCCCCCGCTGAACTCGAGACAGGAAGCGAACCACTGGATGGCACCGACTCTGCGCCCGCGCCGCTCGGCGTTGTACCTGCCCGGCAACAAGCCCCGCGCATTGGAGAAGGGGAAATCGCTGCCCGCGGACGTGGTCATCCTCGACCTCGAGGACGCCGTAGGACCTGACGCCAAAGCCGATTCACGGGCCGCTGTGTGCGGCGCGATCTCCCCGGATAGCTACGGGCCCCGGGAGGTCGTGGTGCGCATCAACGGCCTGGACACCGACTGGCACGACGAGGACCTGGCCGCCGTGGCCGGTTCGGCCGCTCACGGCGTGCTGGTGCCAAAGGTCGAGTCGGGCGATCAGGTCCGGGCGCTGGCTGCGACACTGGTCAAGCTAAACGCCCCGGAGTCGTTGCAGCTCTGGGTGATGATCGAAACGCCGCGGTCCTTCCTGAGGGTCGAGGAGATCGCCTCGGCCAGCGACCGATTGGCCGCGCTGGTGATCGGCACCAACGACCTGGTGAACGATCTGCACGGCTTGCATGTGCCGGGCCGAGCACCGGTCGTGCCCGCGTTGTCGTTGGCGGTGCTGGGAGCCAGGGCGGCCGGAAAGGTGATCCTGGACGGCGTGTTCAACGACATCACCGACGAAGACGGATTTCGCGCCGAGGCCCGGCAGGGGCGTGAAATGGGTTTCGACGGCAAGACTTTGATCCATCCGTCCCAGATCGGCCCGGCCAACGACCTGTTTGGTCCGTCGCAGCGGGAAGTCGCGGACGCCCGCAAGGTTGTCGCGGCCTATCAGGAGGCACGGGCTGCGGGGACCAGTGTCATCACGGTGGACGGTCGGATGATCGAGAGCCTGCACGTCCGCAATGCCGAGCGAATCCTCGCGCTCGCGGACCTCATCGCGGAACTGGCCTCCGCCTCCTAGGCGTACGAGGCTATTGCTTGTCGACTCGGCCGCCGATCTGGCCGGCAAGTTTGACCGCCACGTCCGCTCCCGCTGGCGTTGGAGATCGGTCCCACTTGGAATTCGCAGGAAGGGACGCCAACGGGGCGTCCGGACACCCCGTGCTCTACCGTGATGGCAGGCGGGGACAGGGGTGCCCAGTTTCGACGAGGGCGCCATGCCCGGACCGGTGAGTCGACGGTGACCACGCGGTAGGTTGAACGCGGTTCCGAACGACTCGAGAGGAGACACCGTGCGTCACAGCGCGGCCATGCCCGAGGCCGACCGCACGTGGATGGTTGACACGCTGCTCGCGCTGCTGCAGACACCCAGTCCGGCGGGGCGGACGGACGCGGTGATGCAGCTCATCGGCGACATCTTCGACGACTTTGGTGTGCCGTTCTCCCTGACCCGGCGCGGCGCGCTCACCGCCGAACTCCCCGGGGAATCGGCGACCATCGACCGCGCGCTGGTCGTTCACGCCGACACCATCGGCTGCATGGTGCGACGGCTCAAGGACAACGGCCGTCTCGAGGTCATTCCGGTCGGCACCTTCTCGGCCCGGTTCGCCGCGGGCGCCCGGGTGCGGATCTTCTCCGACGACCCCGACGAATTCATCACCGGCACGGTCATGCCGCTCAAAGCCAGTGGGCACGCCTTCGGCGACGAGATCGACCTGCAGCCAACCGACTGGGAACACGTCGAGGTCCGCGTCGACCGCAAGGTGTCCTCGCGGGAGGACCTCGTCCGTCTCGGCCTGCAGATCGGCGACTTCGTCGCGCTGATCGCCAGCCCCGAACTGACCGCCGACGGCTACATCGTTTCTCGTCACCTCGACGGCAAGGCGGGCGTCGCGATCGCGCTTGCACTGGCCAAGAATTTCGCCGAGAACAAGCTGGTGCTGCCGCACCGCACGATGGTGATGATCACCATCACCGAGGAAGTCGGCCACGGGGCGAGCCATGGCTTGCCCGCCGATGTCGCCGAATTGGTCTCGGTGGACAACGCGGTGTGCGCGCCCGGCCAACACTCCATCGAGGACGGGGTGACCATTCCGATGGCCGACCTGCACGGCCCGTTCGACTATCACCTGACCCGCAAGCTGTGTCGGCTCGCGCAGGAGCAGGAAATCCCTTGCGCGCGGGATGTCTTCCGCTTTTACCGCTCCGATGCCGCCGCGGCCATCGAGGCGGGCGCGGGCACCCGCGCGGCGCTCGTAGGCTTCGGACTCGACGGCAGCCACGGTTGGGAACGCACCCATCTGGATTCGCTACAGGCGGTGTACTGCCTGCTGCACACCTGGCTGCAGACGCCGCTGACCTTCGCCAAATGGGATGCCAAGCCGTCAGGCAAGCTCCGGGACTTTCCGTCGTCCAAGCAGCCCGCCCCGAGCGAGCGGTGGGTACCGCTGGCCCGCGGGGAACACGATTCACCCGGCGAGGCGTCGCCGGGATCGCACTGGCCGCCGTCGGAAGGCCCGCAGGCCTGAGGCGTTAGCGCCTAGTTTCCGGCGCCGCGGGGGATCCGGTCGGCGCGCCAGCACCGCGATTTCATGGGGACGTCGACCGCGTCGGCCTCAGCGAAACGCTCAGTCAAGGCGGCGCGGGCATTGGCGAGTCGCTCAGCGCGCTCCTCGGGAGACGCGATGATCACCCGGCTGTAGGTGCCCACCATCGCGACGACATCGTCGATGCTCATCCTCCGCGCGAACGTGAACGTCTCGCGGGCGACGTTGTGGAAGATCTGCGGGTCGGGGAGCACGACGTTCTCGTGGCGCCGGCGGAAGCGGTCGGGGGATTCCGCCTCGGGTGTGTCCTCACCCGGCAGCAGGTCGAGGTCGCGCACCCAATCCACGTCACGATCCCGGCTGGTCCAAATCAGGCCGAATCGCCCGCCGTCGCGCAATACCCGGCCGATCTCCGGAACGGCCCGCTCGGGATCCATCCAGTGCCACGCCGACGATACGAACACGGCGTCCGCGGAGACGTCGGGAAGCGGAATCGACTCCCCAGTGCCTTCGACGGCACGAACCTCGGGAGACCGCTCGGTGAGTACCGCCCGCATGCGCGCGTCGGGCTCCACGGCGATGACCGCCGCCGCCCTGTCCACCAGTGTGCGGGTGAACAGCCCGGTGCCCGCGCCCAAGTCGACGGCGACCCCGCAATGGGGCGGAACCAGCCAGTCCACTGCCTGCTGCGGAGGGTGCGGACGCAATCCGTCATAGTCCTCGGCGATCGAGCCGAAGGACGTCGCGCGCTCTTGACGATCAGTCACACGCAACAACGTATTGCAGCTCGCTATGCAAGAGATGAGAAAGAGCGCGCGGCGTCACCACAGGGCGCTGTGATTGACGAGCGCGTCGGCCACCAGACCTATGCCGAAGACCAGGAACAACAGCCGCACCGATATCGGGCCGTAGCGGGTCAGGGCGCGCACGAGCCTGCGCTGAATGCGCTTGGCGCGCATGGTCCGTCTCATCGAAAGGGCAAGGATCATCAGCGGTGGGGAAAGCGCGATCGCCCAGTAGGCAATGATCGCCAACGGCCAGAGCGGTGGCCTCGGGTGCAGGGCGGCGAGCATGGCCAGTCCCGTGAGATAGGGGATTGCGGTTGGCGCCTGTCCACTTCCGACCGCCAAGCCGAGAAACCCGAGCAGCCATGGCCGCTCGCGCATCGCCGCCAAAGCCCATCCGGGAGCCGATGATTGGGCGGTCAGCGGGAAGTACGCCAGGCCGGTCAGCACGAGACCGAGTACCAACTCGCCGCGAAAACGGATGGCCGGTGTCACGTGGAAATCCACGACATGGGTCAAGAAGCTGAGGCCCAGCACCGTGCACAGCCCGAATGTGGTTGTCACGGCGAAGACGCCCGCGATGAAGCTCAGCGCACCCGGAATCGGCGACCGGCGATTCAACCGGCTGTCGAAAATGACGGCCGAGACGACGCCCAGATTGAGGACGTTCAACGAATCGAGAAACGCCAGGCCCGCAAGCGCCAGCACGAGAGCACCCACGCGCCTGAAACCCGCTACCGAGTGAACTGTCCGGGCGTGAACATCAAAGCGGCGATCATGCTGCAGACAATACGAGTCGCAGAGCGGCATGTCTGTTCGAGGCGGCGCCCGCCGCCCTCGGCGGGTACATCACCGGGGCGGCTCGTATGGGTTTCGATCCGGTCACACGGCATGGGGCACCGAGGTTTTCGTTATCACGCGTTCGACAATGCCGGACATGAGGCAGACGCGGGAGCCCGACGGTGGCGCGTGAAATCTCACGCCAGGCGTTCCTGCGGGGTACCGTCGGAGCGTTGGCCACCGGTGCCGTTTTCGGTTCCGCCCGGGCCACCGCGGCCCCCAATCCCACCGGTTGGGAGGGTCTGTCCACCGCCATCGGTGGACAGGTGCTGCTGCCGGACAATGGCGCTTTCGGGTCGGCCAAGCAGGTGTTCAACACCAACTACAACGGCTCGACGCCTGCGGCGATCGTGACCCCGACGTCGCCGGCCGACGTGCAGAAGGCCATGGCGTTCGCCGCCGCCCACAATCTGAAGGTGGCGCCGCGCAGCGGCGGGCATTCGTACATCGGTGCCTCCACGGCAAACGGCGTCATGGTGCTCGACCTGCGTCAGCTGCCCGGCGAGATCAACTACGACGCGGGCACGGGGAACGTCACGGTGACCCCCGCGACCAGCTTGTATGCGATGCACCAGACGTTGGCGGGCGCCGGGCGCGGCATCCCGACGGGTACCTGCCCGTCGGTCGGGGCGTCCGGGCACGCGCTGGGCGGGGGACTGGGCGCCAATTCCCGACACGCGGGGCTGCTGTGCGACCAACTGCTGTCGGCGTCGGTGGTGCTGCCCGGTGGTCAGGCCGTGACCGCGTCGAACGCCAGTAATCCCGACCTGTTCTGGGCGTTGCGCGGTGGGGGCGGCGGCAACTTCGGTGTGACCACCTCGCTGACCTTCGCCACCTTTCCCACGACGGATCTCGACGTGGTGAACCTCAACTTCCCGCCCGAGGCGTTGGCGCAAGTACTGGTCGGGTGGCAGAACTGGCTGCGCACCGCCGACCGGAACAGCTGGGCACTGGCGGACGCCACCGTCGACGGAATGGGGACGCATTGCCGCATCATGGCGACGTGCCCGGTCGGATCGGGGGCCAGCGTAGGGGCGGCGATCACGAAAGCCGTTGGGGTGCAACCGACGGGGACCGACAACCACACCTTCAACTACCTGGACCTGGTCCGGTACCTGGCCGTCGGGAACCTCAACCCGTCACCGCTCGGATATGTCGGGGGATCTGACGTGCTGCCCGTCGTCAACGCGGCCACCGCCCAGGGCATCGCCAAGGCGGTCGACGCCTTTCCGCGTGGGGCGGGCCGCATGTTGGCGATCATGCATGCGCTGGACGGCGCCCTCGCCGATGTGGCCCCGGGGGCGACCGCCTTCCCGTGGCGCCGCCAGTACGCGCTCGTGCAGTGGTACGTCGAAACCGGCGACGCGGCGGCGGCGACCAACTGGCTCAACACCGCACACCAGGCGGTGCAGCCGAATTCGGTCGGCGGCTACGTGAACTACATCGAGGCGAACCAACCGGCCTCCCGGTATTTCAGCTCGAACCTGTCCCGGCTGGCCGCCGTGCGTCAGAAGTACGATCCCGGCCGAATCATGTTCTCGGGGCTCAACTTCTAGTGAATGGCGTGCGCGCCTGACGTCGAGACATAATCCCCAGCATGGCCGACACGGTAAAAGTCACGTTAGATCGCGCCAGCGTGGCGATGGGCGACGACGTCGAGTCCCATCGCGTCTTCTGGGTCTTCCCCGACTCGGCCACCGTCGACGATTTGCTCGTCGCAGTCTCCCGCTACGTGCCGGGGGTTGCCGGACCGGCCGGGTGGATGGTCGACGTCAATACCGGTGACCGGGTGCGCCGACGCGACCTCGGCATCATCTACACGCGCGATGACCTCAGGCAAGAGGATCAGATCTGCCGATTGACGGCCGGTAACACAACATTGGGCGATCTTGCCCGGTGGGCAAAGGTGCCCGACCTTGATGTGTACGCCCGGTACCTGACCTGGGACATGGGACGGCCGCTCGCACTGAGCGAGGTGACGGCCGCCGCCACTTATACGGGCGCCCAGCCGACCAAGCTGCAATCCGAGGCCGAGGCGCAAGCCAACACGGACTGGGTCTTGACGCGCGAACTCGATCGTCGCGCCGCCGAAGTCGCTGCGATGCGCCGCGACTGGATTCGCGCCAACATCATCGCGGGAAGCACGCCGCCCCCCGGGACCGACATTTTCATTGCACGCAATTTCCACTACTTGGCCGACCTACACTGCCCGGCCAGCATGGATGTGGCCGCGCAACTGCTGCTGGGAACCGACGAAGCTCAATACGAAAACCTCAGCGCGGCAATCGATATCGACGCCCGCCCGGCGATGGTGACCCTGGCGATGGTGCTAGCGGCTTTCGAATGGCATACGGCCTACGGCAGCTGGCAAGCCGGCGGACGCCCATATCTCAAGCCATACTTCGAATACCTCGCCGGCTGCGGTTATCGGCTCTCGCCGATCGAACAAGTCATGGCCGGCCAGATCACGGCTGAGCAATTGAAATTCTCGCAAGGCGACATCGCCAGGCTGAACCGCATCCGGCAATTGCGGGATCTGCAATACCAGCTGCGGACGAACCGCTACTACGCCAAAACGCTGACCGAGGAGCAGTACCGCGCGGCTATCACCTCCGTCCACGCCGAACTCTCCGCCCTCGGCGAGTTGCCCGGGCCGATGTAAGCCCGCTGCGCGTGCGATGGAGCGTCAACGCCCTTAAGCCGGGACGTGGTCGGCGAGCTCGTCGAGCAAGGCGTGATTCAAGACGAATGCGAATTTGACCTCGTCGACGACGCGATCGATGTCGCCCGCGCTCGGGCTTAGCGCGTCGAGGCGGGCCCGATAGGAGTCTTTATACGGCTTGGACCGCATCGGGAATTCGTAGAACGCGAGCCCAACGCCGCGCAGACCAAACGTGCGGTCGAGAGCCCCGCGAACGACCCGGCCCCCCGAAAGGTCTCCCAGGTATCGCGTGTAGTGGTGAGCCACCAAGAAGCCACCCCAGGTCAGGCTGCGGATGCGCGCGCTGTAAGCCTTCGCCGCGGGGGAGTCGATTTCGCGCGTGCCCTCGGGCCGCCAGTGCCGCAGATCGGCGTCGATGGCGGTCAGCCGCTCCAACGCCGGGTCGTAGACGGCGGCAACCATGGGGTCGCAGCGGCGCGCCCGCATTACGTCCTCCAGGGCGGCGTACACCACGCGTAATCGAAGCAGGTATTCCGAGTAGCCCCGAACCGTAACGCGGCCAGCGAGCAATTCGGAGATGAATGTGCTCTGCTCGGCGGCGATGTGCTCGGCCGCTGATCCGTCCTTCATCGCGACCGACAAGGGCCGGCGTGTCGAGTGGACGAGCTGGCTCATGGCCAGCTCAGATTACAGCGGTGATCGCGGCGGACGGCGCGGCCGCGCGGGACCGCAACGCTTAGGCTCGAGTAATTGACACAGACGCAACCAGGGGAGCGCAGAGCCGATCACTTACTGGCGCGAGCATTGGGATACCACCCACGTCGCTGAGCAACTCGGCATAGGGCCGCGCTCATGTTCGCGCCGCTGACCAGTTGAGCGACAGGGATTTGGCGCGCCGAGCTAGCTGGATGCGCCGAGGATCTTGATCGCGAACACCAGCGAGTCGCCCGGCCGGATTCCAGCGCTGGGTTGGCCGTTGGGGTATCCATCCGCGGAAGTCATCGCGACACCAACCGTGGATCCGACCTTTTGGCCCGCGATGGCCTTCTGGAACCCGGGCACGACGCCGTTGAGCGGGAAGTCAACCGGGGCGCCCCGTTCGTAGCTGTTGTCGAACACCGACCCATCACGTCCGTTGACCCCCATGTAGCAGACGGAGACCCTGGCCGCGGCCGGGACCACGGGGCCGTCTCCCGCGTGCAGCGTGTGGACCTGGGTCTGAGTCACGCTGAACGGTGCCGTCACGTCCACGCGCGGTGCCGTCGTATCCGTGGATCCAGTGATCGCTACGCTGCCGGTGCTTCCCGCCAGCGTCCAGTCGGGCGTTCCGCCATTCGGTGCGGGCGCTGTCGGGCACGAGCCGGCCGCGGTTGCCGTGCCGGATCCGACGAGGGTCAGGACGGTTGCCGCGACGCAGGCCGCGACGGACGAATGCACCAGGGAGGACTTCACGGCCGTCACGCTACAGCCAGTTCAGTTGTCCGTCGGCGGTAGCCCTGCGCCTGCTGATCAAGTGCAGAGGCTGGGGGCGTCGCACACGTTGCCGGGGCAATAGATCGAATGCGCCGCGTCGACCATGGTGCCGACGTCCAACAACGTCACGCCCCTCGCGTTCAAGTGGGCGTGAACGTCGTCGGCAATTTCTTGTGGCGTCCAACCCCAGGTGAGGTCGTAGCAGATGAGGTGCGCCTCGCCGATGAGCGCCTCTTCGGTCTGGGGCGGCCAACTGAGGCCGACGGCGCGCAGTTGTGCGAGGTAGGCGTCGTCCTGTGGGGTGGCGGCTGCAAGCGCAGCACTGCTGACCAGGGCAGCGCCGGCCATCACGGGGATGGCGAGTGTGGCCAGCCAACGAGGTGAGGGCATTTGATTCCCGTCCATTCTTCTTGGCGTTCGCACGGCCGCAAAAGTGTGCCGCCGCAAAGCGGCGCGGATATGAACAATAGCGAAGACCCCGAGGGCGGGTCCGCGTTCGCATTCACTATCGCTCCCGCGGTCCTTAGCCGGTCAGCGCAGCCACGCCGAGACCGGCAAAGAGCGCCGCGCCACCCCCGCAGGCGATCGCGCCGGCCGGCGACAACGTCTGGCGCCGCATGCCGTTGACCGCTGCGACGACGTCCAAGGTGTCGACTAAAAGACCCAGTTGCAGAGCGCGCGTGCGCAGCCGAGGCGAGGCGGTATCCATGATGGCGATCGCCAGCGTTAGTTCGCGGGAACCGAACAGTTGAGTGGTCAGCGGCTGTTGACGGTCAGCACCCAGCCCGATCAGAGCCGCTGTCTTTTTCGGAGCAAGCCATGCGCTCACGCCTGTTACAAACCGCAATGCGGCGAAAGTGGGGAGTAGTACGCGGTTTCGGGTCTCATTCATAACCCACCCTCTCAGAGTGAGGCTTCCATGGCTATTGGACCTGGTGCGGTGTCCTGCTCCCGTTCAGGGCCGTTATGGCCGAGAAACAGGTAAGCAAATTTGCACAACTACTTTTGCGGTGTGTCTTATCCTGCTTGCGAACCGCCCCCGGCAGATTGAGGAGAATGTTGTCTCTGACACGAAGCCGCATTGTGGTGGTCGTGTTGGCAACTATCGGGCTCCTCGCTTTCGCGACGATGCTGTTCATCTCGAACGGTGCCCCGGGCCACGGGCTAGTCGCCCCGGCAGGCTCCGTCGTCGCGGGAGTCTTTGCACTCGCATGTTCCGCCAATGCCGCGCGCGGTTCTCGAAGCCGCCAACGCCTTGCGTGGACCGTTCTTTCTATTGGGCTGCTCGGCTGGACCGCCGGCCAAGCAGCGTGGTGCTACGTCGCCGTCGGTGGCAGTCTTCCGGTCGCGGGCCTCTCCGCGGCCAACTTCGGCTACCTCATCTTGCCGCTGTGCGCGCTGGGGACCGCGGTCGCGATTCCCAGCCGGGATGACGCGCGATTTGGGATCGGCCTCCTGCTCGACGGCATCCTCGTCACGGCGTCGCTATTGATCGTTCTCGTCATCCTGACGTTGGGTCGCGCCGCGCACTCACCACAGACGGTCAGCGTCCCAGAGATCCTGCTGGCCACCGCGGCGGGCGTGTATGTGGGCCTTGTCGCCACGACCTTCGTCGTGGTGAGGAAGGCCGAGGCGGACCGCAAGCTTTCACCCACGCTGATGATGCTGGGATGGGGCACCATCGCAGTGGCCGGGGTGATCCACGTCGCAAAGGATTACGCCGACCAGGCACCGAATGACCTCGTGGTCCTTGGATGGGCAGGCGGAATGTACTTCGTCGCGCTGTCCGGCATCACTTCTCAGCCCAGCCAGGAACCCGACCTTGGTTTTTCGCAGCCCTCTTCGAGGGCGTCGTTGTGGCTGCCTTACCTGCCCGTGTTGCTGGCCATCGTCGTTGGCACCGTGCACTTTTGGCCCGCATACCGCAGCGAGGCGTTCATCTTCTTGGTTTGCGTGGTGCTTTTCGTCACCACCCTGGCCCGCCACATCCTGCTGTTGGAACGCAAGCAACGTCTGGTTGCCGCGGTGTCTGACGCCGCCCTACGAGACCCGTTGACGGGGTTGGCAAATCAGCGACTATTCGATGATCGGCTAGCCCACGCGTTGCGCCTACACGTTCAGCACAGCGTGCCTGTCAGCGTGCTCACGCTGGGTGTGGATGATTTCCGGCTGGTGAACGACACGCTCGGTTATGACGTGGGCGACGAACTATTGCGCGCGGTCGGCAAGCGGATCCAGGCCAATGTCAGCGATGGCCATACCGTTGCCCGGATGGGCGGGGACGAATTCGCGATTCTGGTCGAAGACCGTCCCGACGCGGCAGCACACGTTGCCGATGTGTTAGCACGGTCTTTCCACGAACCCATCGAGATTGAGGATCACCGCCTGGACGCGCGCGTGAGTATCGGTGTGGCATCGGCTAATTCAGGGCTCATCACCACCCCCACGCCGGGTGATCTCCTCAGACAGGCCGATGCGGCACGATCCGTCGCCCGGCAGGCGAACTCGGCCAATGTTCGGACGTTCACACCCGAGATGGACGATCAACTTGGCGGGGCGCCGGCCTACGACAGTGCCATCGCGCGACTGCAGCTGCTCGGCGAACTGCGACGCGCCATTGAGAACGACTCGCTGACGCTGCTATACCAGCCGAAATTCGGCTTGATGACCGGTTCGGTGCGCGGAGTGGAGGCGCTCGTCCGATGGCAGCACCCGCGCTTTGGCGTGCTGAAGCCCGCCCAGTTTTTGCCCCTGGTTCGCGAGCACGGCCTGATGCATGCGCTCACGGATCTGGTGTTGTCGCGCGCCGTCGCCGACGCTGCCGCTTGGCACGCGGCAGGCGCAGCGATCCCGGTCGCGATCAACCTGGCGGCGCCCTCGCTCGACAAGGACGCGCTGCCCGACCGCATCATGTCCGTGCTTCACACATACGCAATGTCTCCCGGTTCTCTCACGATTGAGATCACCGAGGATTTGGTGGTGGCCGACCTGGCCAAGGCCCGCACGGTGCTAGATCGCCTCCGGGAGAACGGCATCCGGGTGGCGATCGACGACTTCGGCAGCGGCTACGCCACTCTGACCTATCTGCGCGAGCTACCGGTCGATGAAGTAAAACTCGGGCGCGAATTCATCGCGCCGATCCTGCACGACGACCGAGCCGCAATCATTACGCACTCGGTCATCGAGTTGGCATCTGCGTTCGGCATCGTGACCGTCGCGGAAGGCGTCGAGGATCTCGCCACGGCCCAACGACTCAAGGACTACGGTTGCGACGCCGTACAGGGGAACTTCTTCTGTCGCCCGTTGCCCGCTTCCGAGATCCCGCGGGTCTCCGGTGTCTCCACGCTCGCGGCGCAATAGACGTCGTCTTTCAAACGGTGGCTTAGTTCGCGACCGATCGCTCCAGGGTGGCCAGCGACGCGGCTAGGTAGTCCTCACCGAAGATCGGCATATCGCCGACCCGGTCGCGGAACTCCTGCGGTGTGCCGCTCCAGTCATAGGTGAGCGTCACGTCGGTCTGGTTCCCGTTGGGTGCGAGGTCATAGCGCCAAAACCAACCACCGGGATTGTGGTTGCCCGCGTCGTCGAGTACGCCCGGCATCCAGCCGATGGCACGGTCCGGGTCGAACACATTGACCAGGTTGTGGGTGACATAGTCGCCGCCGGCCAGGGTGAGGTACATGTTCATCGCGAACAGCTGTCCCGCGCGGGTGATGGGCGCGGTGTCCACCGCATCACGGACCCAGTCAGTGGGCTCGGTGTTCTGGTGCCGGGACGGGTCAGCGAGGACCGCGAAAATCTCGGCCGGCGTCGCGGCGATGGTGCGGGTGACGACGTAACGTTCGGCGGTTGGGCTCATTCGTTCTCCTCACTGGCGGGCCCGTAGGCGGCTGCGATACCGGGGGAGTCAAGCCAACCCGAGTAGGTGGGGCGAGAGGGCCAGCCTTCGGGCGAATCGAGCCATTCCTCCTGCCGGCCCCAGGGCAGGATGTCGATCAGACCAAAAGAGTGACTGAGCTGCTCGGTGCCCCGCCCATTGGTGTGCCAAGTCCTGTACACCGCGTCACCGTCGCGCAGGAACACGTTGACGCCAAAACCGCCGCCGGGCGGAGCATCCATGTCGGCGGCGAAGGGGCTCTGCGACGACGAGTACCACTCCATGCGGTTGCCGACCTTTCGCTTGTAGGCGAGTGCTTCGTCGATCGGTCCGTTGGTGACGATGACGAAACGGGCGTCGTAGTTGTCGAGGAACTCCAGTCGGGTGAACTGCGACGTGAAGCCCGTGCATCCGGCGCATTGCCACTCCGCGCCGTCCGACCACATGTGGTGGTACACGATGAGCTGGGAACGGCCGGCGAACACGTCGGCAAGGCGGATCGGGCCCTCAGCCCCGATCAACGTGTAGTCGGCCAACTCGACCATCGGCAGACGCCGGCGCTGGGCGGCGACCGCATCCAATTCTCGAGTAGCGGCCTTCTCCCTTTTGCGCAGTTCGTCGAGCGCGGCGCGCCACGTTTGTTGATCGACGACCGGAGGCAGGGCCGTGGCTTTGGGCGACATGGGATCCACCTTTGCTTTGAAGTCTTTTGTCCGAAAGGTCTGACTGCCGAAACGTCCGGAATTCATCGCAGACCGTCGCTGCCGCGGTGGTCATGACCGCGCCGCGGGCCCGATTCGAATAGACGACGAGGGGAGACCTTCTCGTTGTGGCGACGTTCGCGTCGATGGCCGCCATGACGATCGCGACGGCCGCTGAGCAAGGCCGGGTGCCGATGACGCCCAGCAGCGCCAACCGCTCGGCGTCCATTGACGTGTGATAGCGCCGATAGAACTGCTAGCAACGCTATTGACACCGCCAAGTTCCCGGGGTTAGCGTTGCTAGCAGTCACGGCATGAGGGGAGTTAGGGCATGGTTCTGGACGTCATGACCCGCGCCGCTGCACTGATCGCGGTGCTGGGGACCGCGGTGGTCTACGGAACCGACGTGTTCTGCGCAATCGTGCTGCGACCGGCATTGGCGTTGGTCGACGACGATGCCTTGGTCGTGGTCACGGGAAGGGTGCACCAATTTGGAGACCGGCGCATGCCTGTGCCCGGGGTGCTCGGGGTCGTCGCGACCGCGACGAGCGCGGTGCTGGCCACCGTGGCCGTGAATTGGGCGCAGGCGATCGCGGCCGGCGTCGCGCTGGTCGTGCTGTTGGTCTGGCTCGCGCTGTATACCAGGGTGAGCGCACCAATTAATCGGCGATTGACAGCGGCCGCGGATGCTAGTCGGCGACTACCGGATGGGCGTGCGCTGCAAGAGAAGTGGGACTCGATCATCGGCGCCCGCGCGACCCTTCAGGGTGTTGCAGTGGCCGCGCTATGCGTGGTGCTGATGATGTGACGTCCCGGCCAGCCCCGAGTTCGCCGCCGACATGACGGGGTTCGACGTCGGCGTCATCGTCGACGTTCAAACAATGCTGCTTGACCCGACGCCGTTTTCACCGATTCACTGACGACTTCAGGAGCGCGCGACATGACCATGACAACCACTACCGGCTACACGCTCGCCGGACTCCTAGCCGCGGGCATCATCTTCATCGGCGCACGTTTCCTCGTCGCGCCGCGCCTCGCCGCCGCCGGCTACGGGGTGCTTCCGGAGGTGGACCGGCCGGGTGTGGGCGCGTACCTGAGCGTCAAGGGCGTGCGCGACATCGCCAGTGGGCTCTTCGTCATCATCCTGATGATCGCGGGCGCGACACAACTGGTCGGCTGGGTGATGTTGGCCGCCACCATCATTCCGCTCGCCGACGCGACCATCGTGCTCCGCAACGGCGGCTCGAAGTCGATAGCGTGGGGAGTCCACGGCGCCACCGCCGCCGTCATGCTGATCACAAGTGCGCTCCTGCTCGCGCATTAGGGGAGCGGGATGCGTGCCCGCGCCATCCGCCCCGATCGTTGAACTTGTTGCGGCGCAAGACCTTTAACCTGCCGCGACCCCGAGGGGCGGACCCACGGTGGGGGTGGTGGTGGTGGGTAGGCATCCGGTCGCTGAAGCGGCGGTAAAGGCGAGCATCAACGCGACGACGAGCTTCGTGACTAGACGTGACATGGCGACTCCATTCATCCGGCCCCTCGTCAAAACGTTAGACGGAGCGGCGATTTATTTCAACCATTATTGAAATAGTTCGACTCTGCAGGCATACTTCCTATGCGGACAGATTGATCGGTCGCACAGCAGGAGCGCTCAGCGAGCGTTGGGCGCATTAGTGTGTGCGCTGATGTGGCAGGCTTTGTCGTTCCTGCCGGAGAGCCGGAGCCACGGATGGAGAAGGGGAGTCACTTGACGTCGAAGGTTCCGCCGGTCAGGGTCGCGCGAGCCGTTGAACGTGCCCGCCACCACTTGTCGCGCCTGCGCCAGCGCTCCGCACCACCTGCCGCAGTGATGATGGAATTGATTCTGAACGCGTGGGTGGCCCAGGCGATCACGTCCGCGGCGGACCTTGGGGTAGCGGATGCTCTGGCGGACGGCCCCTTGTCGGGCGAGCAACTGGCCGACCGGGTCGGTGCCGACGCCGACGCGCTGAGGCGACTCATGCGCGCGTTGATCGGTATAGGGATTTTCCGCAAGGGCAGCGACGGGCGTTACGCACTCACGCCACTAGCGGACACGCTGCGCACCGACGCGCCGGTCTCAATGGCCGGGATGGCGCGGTGGGTCGGCTCACCTCAGCATCGCGAGCACTGGAGCCACCTGACCGACGCGATTCGCACCGGAAACCCGGCGCTCCCAAAGCTTCGCGGCAAGCCAGCGTTCGAGTACCTGGCCGACGAACCGGAGTTGGGTGAAATCTTCAACTCCGCTATGACCAATGTGTCCGAGTTTGCGAACGTGCCCCTGACGGCAGCCTACGATTTCGGTGCGTTCGGGACGATCGTCGATGTCGGTGGTGGACACGGTCGGCTCTTGGCGGCGATCCTCGAGACGGCTCCGAATTCGCGCGGCGTGCTGTTCGACCTTCCGGAGGTCGTGGCCGGCGCCGCCGAATTGTTTTGTAAGTACGGTGTCGATGGCCGGGTCCGGATCGAAGAGGGCTCGTTCTTCGACTCCGCGCCGGAGGGCGGCGACGCGTATGTGCTCAAGAACGTCATCCACGACTGGCCCGAGGAAGATGCGGTGCGCATCCTGAAGAACGTCCGCGCCGCGGCCCGCACCGGAGCGCGCCTGCTGCTTTGCGAGTTCGTCATCCCCGACCATGACCGCGACTTCCACGGCAAGTGGGTTGACATCGAAATGCTCATCGTCGCCGGTGCGCGCGAACGCACCGCGAACGAGTACGACCGGTTGTTCGACCAAGCCGGTTTCCGGTTGAATCGCATCGTTGATACCGTATCGCCGCTGAGCATCATCGAGGGGATTGCGGTGCAGCGGGCGCACTTTGGCGCCTGACCAGCACGCCCAATGCCGAATCCGCAGGGGCCACGGAGGGGCGAGTATTCAGGGACTTTCGGAGGTTTGCGATGAGACAACCCAACGGCGACGCCTGGGGTCCGGCCACCGGTGTAGGAACCACGGCCACGATGGCAGCGGCGGCAAGGGCCATCGCCACCAGGGATGGGGTCATCAACGATGTCTTCGCCGAGCCGTTGGTGCGCGCGGTCGGTGTGAATTTTCTGACCCGCTGGGCTACCGGTGAGCTGGTCGCCGCGGATCTCGACACCGAGGGCAGCCCATGGGGTCTGGCGCAGATGCCTGCATCGATTGCGGCCCGCACGCGATACTTCGACGAATTCTGTGCCGATGCCGCCGCGGCGGGCATCCGCCAAGCCGTCATCCTCGCCTCGGGCTTGGATGCTCGCGCCTATCGACTGGATTGGCCGAATGGGATGACGGTGTTCGAGATCGATCAGCCGGCCGTCATCGAGTTCAAATCCACGACGCTGGCCGGACTCGGCGCCGAACCGGCGGTCGCTGTGCGTACGGTCGCGACCGACCTGCGCGAGGACTGGTCGACAGCATTGAAGGCGGCGGGCTTCGATACCAGTAAGGCCACGGCGTGGATCGCCGAAGGTCTCTTCGGCTATTTGGCACCCGAGGCTCAGGATCGGCTGCTCGATGCCATCACCGCACTCAGCGCGCCAGGTAGCCGCCTCGCAAGCGAGGCCGTGCCGAATACCGGCGACATGGACCCCGATGCAGCGCGCGAGCGCATGCGCGAAGCGACGGCCAAGTGGCGCGAGCACGGCTTCGAGCTCGACTTCGACGTAATCGAGTTCGAAGGCGAGCGCCGCGACGTCTGCGCGTACCTTGACCCGCGCGGCTGGACATCGGTCGCAACGCCGATGGCCGAGCTGCTCGCCGGTCACGGGTTGGGGGCGATAGCACGCGCCGACGATGACCGACAGACGATGAACGGCGTCACCTACTACACGTCGACGCTGGGCACGGGCCGATAGGGCGCCTTCGGGGCAGCGGCACTCACCGCCATCGCGCCGTTATCTGTCTCCCGGGCGCTCAGGCGGGGCAGGCGCGTGCCAGGGTCGCCATCTCATCGCCGAACTCGTGGTTCACCCGGGCCGCCGCTTTCGCCGATGGCGGCAGTTCCACTTTCAATGGGTCTTGTTCGCCGAGTTCGCCGTTCATCTGATTGGCGTCTTTCATGAATTCTCGGGCCAGCGCCGCGGCTCGTTGCGCGTGAGCTGACAGGCCAGGCGCGGTCACCTGGTTGGCGCGCTGCTGCAGGCCGTCCAGCCATGCCTGGTAGTCGGCGTCAGAGGGCACCGAGTCTTGTTGGTATGAACCCGGGGGCGCGAACCGCGTTTTGGCTTTCAACGAGGCCTGCATGTCGCGGTTGTAATCGATGAATTGCCGTACACGCCAACAAGGTTGCGCCCGCTCATCGATGTGCCACGCGACGACCAGACCCGCGGCGGCCGCGGCTACGCATAGCATCATCAGCAAGCGCCGGGCGGTCCTACGGGTACGGAGACTGTTATTGGCCACGCGACCAACCTAATTCCTTGATCGGGCCGCGCGGAACAAGTCGGTGCAGTTCATTCGCCGCTTCGCCACGGCGGATGCGAATGCGAGTGATCAGCCGCCTGGGCCCGGCCCGTCACGCGTGGGGGCAGAAAATGCCCAGTATCTGTTGGCAGTTGTCCTTATTGATGAGCCCCGGCGGTGGTGGGGGCGGTGGCGGAGGCGGGTTGTCGCCGTCCCAAATGTTCTGGGCGACATTGCCCTGTCCGAAGTAGACGTAATAGTAGGTGTGGCAGATGTTGTTGTCCCAAATGACCGGATTAGTGACGTGGTTACCGGTCGGCGGGAGTGGCTCCCCTGGGCACCAGCGGTGCGGGCCGCCATCGGCGTTGGCGGTTCCTGCGGCGAGCCCGAGTCCCGCGACACCCAAACCGCCGGCCAACAGGGCGGTGGTTGCTACTCGCACGATTCGTCGCATCATGGTGGTCCTCTTCTGTCGGGGTGGCGGCCAGCTTTCGGCCGCCTTCGCGTTGAAGTGAATAACGGGCCCCCAGCTACCGATCTCAACTTGGCCAGGGGACGCCATGCCCGGGGCGCAGCCGGAGAAGACCACCCCCACGGCGAGGTGGGCGGTAGGGGAGCCGCCAACCGGGCATAGTCGGCGCGGAAAACGACTCTGTGTTGTGACCGTTAAGGATCGTTACCGCAATTGTGATGAATGCACTCCTATCTTTGGATATACGAGAAGGCCGACGCTTTCGAACCAAATAACGCCTATCGGCGTCCGCAAGCCTGGGGGGGCTGATATGACCATCGCAATCGCCGCGCACGACCCGGTCGAGAAAGACACGGCCTACGGGCATGACGATGTCATCTCTGCGGTCGCAAGAGTCAACGCCATTGCGTGTCGAGGGGACACCGTTCTCGTCGAATTTAAGCCGCGCTGGCGACCTACCGAAGAAGAGATCGTGCGCGCGGCGATCACGGTGATTTTGGTAGCCCTCGTGGCGGTGATCGGCGTCGCCGCGGGCGCGATCCTGACAATGGGTTAGCAGCGGTGCCGGTCAGGACGCGATGAACTCGAGCAGATCCGGGTTGAGGACGTCCGCGTGCGTGGTCAGCATGCCGTGTGGGTAGCCGGCATAGGTCTTCACGGTGCCGTTCTGCAGCAGCTCGACCGCTCGGGGCACCGCGCTGGCGAACGGAACGATCTGATCGTCATCGCCGTGCATCACCAGGACGGGGACAGTGATAGCCCGCAGATCCTCGGTGTAGTCCTGCAGCCAGGCAAACACCGTCTCATAGTGAGCGTGCGCGCTGCCCGACATGCCCTGTCGCCACCAGTTCGCGATGACCGCCTCGGACCGCTCCACCCCCGGTCGGTTGAATCCGTAGAACGGACCCTCCGGCACCGCGCGGAAGAACTCCGATCGGTTTCCCAAGACACCCGCCTGCACCGCGTCAAACCACTCCCGGGGTTGCCCGCCCGGATTGCTCTCGGTCTGCATCATGCTCGGTGTCGGGGAAGACACCAGCACCGCCTTGGCGACCCGCTCCTGGTGGCGCGCCACATAGCAGGCCACCTCGGCGCCGCCGGTGGAGTGTCCAACATGGACGGCCTCACGAAGGTCGAGCTGCTCGGCCAGCGCGGCCAGGTCGGCCACCCAGTGCTCCATGTCATTGCCGGTCCCGGTCTGCTCGGATCGGCCATGCCCGCGCCGGTCGTGAGCGACCACCCGATAGCCCCGGTGCAGCAAGAACATCATCTGCGCGTCCCAGTCGTCGGACGTCAGCGGCCAGCCATGACTGAAAACGATCGGCTGGCCCGAGCCCCAGTCTTTATAGAAGATCTCGACACCGTCCGACGTGGTGATGGTAGGCACACTCGTTCCTCTCGCAGTCGCCTCTCTCGCGGGCGCTCCCCGCGATCGAGTGACAGTCAACCGCAGACACGTTCTTCCTGCGAGCTCTCCCGCAAGTCGACGATGCGAGCTATGGCGCGTCTTCACGCTTGCGTTGCGACGATGACGACCTGGGCTAAGCACGAGGTGGTTATGCAGACGAGCGGGGGAAAGGCTTGGGCCGCAAGCGAAACCACATGGAGTAGCGGTGGTCAGGCAAGCAACAGCAATGATTCCTGTGTTGGAAACCGAGTACTTACCGGTAATGCTGCACATTCGATTCCGGAATATTCACCGGGGTAACTGCGAGGGCGGTGGAGCGGTTGGCAGACGGTAGGGCCGGCAACCGCTTTCGGAAGTCCGGCGGCGTGGGGTCACAATAGGCCGCTTTTCGATTGAACGCCGGGGGTTGGCCAGGTAAGCGATAACGGTCCAGCGGTCAGCATGTTCTGCGAAGATTGAGCGTCAACGCCGCTGGTCGGAGGGGAAGCGTTGTCGTTTCAGAGTCGCCGCTTGGGCTTCGGGCTATCTGTCGTCGCCGTCGCTGCGGCGGCGTTGAACGCGCTCGCCCCGTGGGGAGTGGCTATCGCGCAACGCGTGCAATTTGTCCTCGAAGCAACGCTGTGTGTCAGCGCATTACTCGTTGGGTTTGTCGTCGTGGGGCGAGTGGCAGGCCTCTCGAAGTGGTGGCGAGTAGCCCTGTTGGCGGCGATAGCCACATTCCTGACCGCCGAGTCTCTCTCGCAGCTAGGCGGTCCCGCCGACCGCGTCAGAACAGCCCCGGAGCCTGCCGTCGTCGGCTACTTCGTCGCAGGACTCTTGTTCGTCGTCGCGATGCTCCTGCTGGTGCGTGCCGGCCGTGACCACGACGTCCGCACCCCGGTGCGCACGTGGCCGGGGGTCATCACGACCGTTCTCGACGGACTAGTGAGCGCGCTCGCGTTCTTCCATTTGGTGTACGTCGCTCGACTGGGCGCCATGGGCGGCGCCGCGCTGCCGCGATCGACCAATACCGCTGTCGTGTGGGGGATTGCCGCTGTCGAGCTCATCACGGTGGTGGGCGCAGTCCTCCTTGCGATGTGGTACCCGCCGTACCGGCCGGGCCGGGCGAACTACATGCTTCTTGCGGCCGCGGTGATCACCCTCACGTCCTCTGACAGGCTGCTCGCGTATCTGCGGAGTGTCGGTATTACGACGCTGGATCTGTGGGTTGGCGTCGGATTCGTCCTAGCTCCGCTGTTGATCGCATGGAGCCTGCTCGTCCTGCCTCCGCGGCCCCGCCCTCACGACGACGAACAGCCAACCAACTGGGCACGGCTAACGCTGCCGTATGTGGGGTTCATGGGCAGCACTGCCCTACTCACGTTTCAAGTGCTGGTGGGACGGGGGATCGACCCGCTCTTCGCCGCCACCTACTTGGCGTTGGCGCTGCTTGTCGCGACCCGCTACGTGGTAGCCATGCGGGTGCAACGCATGCTGACCGAACAACTTGTCGCCGCGAAGCGCCGACTTGCCTATCAGGCCCACCACGACGCACTGACCGGCCTGCCGAATCGGTTGCTGTTGGCCGAACGGTTGGACGAAGCTATCCGCGACGGCCCGTTCGTGCTGATCTTCGTCGACATCGACGACTTCAAAGAGGTCAATGACCGTTTCGGGCATGCGGCCGGCGACGAGTTGCTGTGCGCGATCAGTGCGCGTCTGCAAGATTGCCTGGGCCAATCCGACACGCTGGCGCGGATCGGGGGAGACGAGTTCGCCATCCTCACTGCCGGTGCTGTCGACGCACCGGAGATGGTCGCCGACCAGCTCCGGGTGGCTCTTCGAAGTCCGTTCTCGGTGCACGGGACATCGGTGCGGGTGCGCGCGAGCATGGGCCTGGTCAGTCGCGGTTACCACGACGCTCCGCCGACCTCCGACGATCTGCTCCGGCAAGCCGACATCTCGATGTACACCGGGAAGCGGCTGGGCAAAGACACGGCCGTGGTGTACCGCCCGGCATTCAGTGCTTCGGAAGATTTCACGACAGCGCTGCGACAAGCGGATGACGCTGTCCCGCAGGGATTTCAGCTCAAGTACCAGCCAGTGGTCACCCTGCCAGACGGCACGCCGGTCGCGGTCGAGGCACTTGCGAGGTGGACGGCGCCGAGCGGGGTACAGATTCCTCCCGAAACCTTCGTCTCGCTTGCCGAAGCCAACGGAATGGGGGCGCAGCTCGATGCCCTGGTGCTCGATCAGGCCTGCGCGCAAATCCAAAGCGCGGGCCTCGATCTGAACCTTCACGTCAACATCGGCGCCGCGCGGCTCGGCAGCCGTGATTTCGAACGTGCCGTCAGCCGCACCCTCGCGCGGCATGGGTTGTCGCCGCATCGTCTCGTCCTGGAAATCACCGAGACCGTTCCCATCGTCGATCTCGCTGAAGGAGCGGCCGCCATCAGACGTTTGAACGAACTGGGCATCGCGGTGGCCCTGGACGATTTCGGCACGGGTTTCAACTCACTGACCTACCTGCACGAGCTACCCGTGCAAGTCGTCAAGCTCGACCGTGGCCTGGCGGCGGGCGTCCAACCGGGACGGAACCTCACGCTGTACCAGTCGGTCATCGGATTGTGCGAAGCACTGGGGCTCAAGGTGATCGCAGAAGGGATCGAAACCGCCGAGCAGGCGGAGACGGTCTTCATGGCCGGCTGCCGATTGGCGCAGGGCCACTTGTTTGGGGCGGCCTCCGCGCTGACCGATATCGCCTCGTCTTCCATGGGCAGGTGAGTCCGTTACGGCGGTTGCGCGGCACGTCACCGTTCGGCTGCCCAGAATTTTCGACGTGCGGCGTTGGACCTGATTCGGGAGAGTCGAACACACCGCGGGTGCGTTCTCGTGACGTTGAAGTCAGAGCTGAATCTGCCCGCCGTCCACAGTGAGCTCCGCACCGGTTAGGAAGCTGCTCTCATCCGAGGCCAAGAACAGCACCGCCGACGCGATCTCCTCGGGGCGTCCCAGCCGCTTCATCGGTACCTGAGCGGCCATGCCGTCGAGTAGATCCTGTTTCTGGTCAGCCGGCGCCAGGCCGGTAAGTCCGGGGGTTTCCACGGGGCCGGGGACGACGGTGTTGACCCGGATCTTGCGGTCGGCCAGTTCCGCGGCCCAAGTGCGGCCGAGGGACCGGATGGCCGCTTTGGATGCCGCGTAGAGACCGAACGCAGGTACGCCCTGGGAGGCCGCGGTAGATCCGGCGAGGACGATCGCCGCCCCCTCGTTGAGCAACGGCAGCGTCTTCTGCACGGTGAACACCGTGCCGGCAACGTTTCGGTCGAAGTTGTCTCGGTAGTGTTCCGGGGTCACATCGGCCAGTGCGGCGAAATCACCGCCGCCCGCGTTAGCGAAGACAACGTCAAGGCCTTTGCCATACGCTGATATTTCAGCGGCCAGGGTGTCTAGTTCTTCTGGCCTACTGACATCGCTCTGCACAGCGTGGACGCCGATCGACGCGGCTGCCTCGTCGAGGCGGGCGCGATCGCGGCCGGTGATGAAGACATAGGCGCCTTCCTCAGCGAGGCGCTTAGCAGTGGCCAGGCCTATACCCGAGGATCCACCAGTGACCAGTGCTGTTTTGCCGTCGAGCTGTCCCATGATCGTGGCTCCGTTCTTTGTGTGTCGATGCGCTACCTCGGGTAACCAAGGTGATACATCACCTATTCCGGCGGGTCCAACACCGTCCACAGCCGATGGATCCGTTCATCGGATATTTCGGCCACGTCGAAGCCCGATGCCACCACGGTATTACCGTCAGGGGCGCGTAGCTCCCATGCCAAAAAACCCAGCCCACGGGTCTGGCGGACCGCACCGGCCTTGATGAAGTGCAGGCCGCGCAGCTTTTCTTGCAGCTCGGCAGCCTTGGTGTTCAGTTCGTCATGGCCGGTGGCCACGCCTTCGTCGTCGATCCATTGCACGTTGTCCGCGTAGGTGGTCGCGATCGCCTCGGTTCGCCGCTGTGGGTCGCGCTCATTGAACACGGCCAGCAGGTTGGCTTCCATCAGGCGGGTGATGATCTCGCTCACGTGGCACTCCGGTAATAGGTGATGTTTCACCTAACTTAGCACGCACTACCTCATCGCGGGTGGCAGCGAGCTGTTGTGATCGAGGTTAACGTGAATGTGCTCCAGTGCAGCGGTCAGCGGTGCGAGCAGGTTCTCCGGCAGAGGATCGAAAAACAGGGTGCGTACCAGGTTTACATGGCCGGGAGCGGCCTCGACTAGAGCCTGCCGCCCCCTCGGGGTGAGTACAACATGGGTGGTGCGGCCGTCCTCGGCGCTGGGGCGCCGTTCGGTGAGGCCGCGATCCTCCATGCGCCGCAATTGATGTGACAACCTGCTGCGTTCCCATCCGATCTGGGCTGCGAGATCGCTGACGCGCATAGCCTCTTCGCGGTCACCGCTGAGTGCGACCAGCACGTCGTAGTCGGCCAGCGATAACCCGGATTCGGCCTGCAGTTGGCGGTTCATCTCGTAGTTCATCCGTAGCTGCACGCGCATGTAGGCCACCCAGGCGCGCTGCTGCCTCGGGGTCAGCCACTTCGGCTTAAGTGATACATCCCGCACTCGTCTTGGCGTCACATTGTCAGTATGACGGCCCAATGGGCTCGGCACGGGTGATCGGCGAAGGCGTCCCAGGCGCATCCGGCCATCACACGATGTTGTCGCCGGCCGGCGTTCTTGAGTGGACCGAACCACATGCGTAAACGATGGGGCGGGGGAGCGGTCGATGTTGCCTTACCAACCGGTGATTTTGGTGGCCCTTGTGGCGGTGATTGGCGTCGTTGCGGGCTCGATCTTCACAATGGGTTAGCAGCGGATAGGTCCGGAATCGGCCGTTGCGGGAGTTTCCCCAAACCGTGTCAGCAGTGGACTATCGTGTTGCTGAATGCTGCCGTCGGGAGGTTTCCATGGAAGGGACCCCGTTCGGCCGATACCGATTAGTCAATTTGCTCGGCCGAGGCGGCATGGGCGAGGTCTGGCGAGCCTATGACTCCGTCACCGATCGGATAGTCGCGCTGAAAGTACTCCCGGCGCACTTTGCTGCAGACAAGACGTTTCAACAGCGATTCCGTCGCGAGGCCCACTCAGCGGCACGGTTGAACAACCCTCACGTGGTGCCAATTCACACCTACGGCGAGATCGACGGGCGGCTATTCGTCGACATGCGCCTGATCGAAGGGCGCGACCTGGCAACCGTGCTGGCCTCCGGTTCAATGTCTCCGTCACGCGCGGTGCACATCGTCGAGCAGGTGGCACACGCCGTATATGCCGCGCACAAGATCGGATTGGTGCATCGGGATATCAAGCCCTCCAACATCTTGCTCGATGAAAACGACTTTGCGTATTTGATCGATTTCGGGATCGCGCGCGTCCTCGGCGAGACCGGTCTGACTGGTACGGATGCGGTGGTCGGCACGCTGCGTTACATGGCACCCGAGCGCTTCAAAGTCGGTGAGGCCGATGCACGCTCGGACATCTACGCGCTTGCTTGCGTGCTCTACGAATGCTTGACGGGAGGCGCCCCATTTCCGGGTGACAGCATCGAGCAACAAGTGGCAGGGCATCTGTCGGCGCCGCCGCCGCGCCCTTCTGACTCCGGCGCACCGCCGGCATTCGATGCGGTCATCGCGACTGGCATGGCCAAAGACCCTGCGCAGCGCTACGCCACCCCGGTCGATATGGCACGAGCCGCGCGCGATGCGATCACGGTGCCGCTACGCCTACCGGACCCGAATGCGCAGTCACCCACCGCCACTGCCCCCATTCAAGTGGCCTCATGGCCGAGTGAGCCAACACACCAAGCGCAGAAACCATTGCACCGCGATCCGCGGCAGGAGATAGCGGAGAACCGCAAGCGCGCCAAGCGATCTTGGGTGGTCGCCGCCGCGGTTATTGGATTGGTCGTGGCGTTGGGGGGCACGAGCCTATACCTTCTGCGCCCCCACACATCAACGGCTGGATCTACGCAGACGACGGGATCTGCGACGGCGGCCCCGCTGTCGGCGCCGAGCGGGGGAGGCACGACCAGTTCAGGGGTCACCGCAGTGCCGAGTGGTCCACCGACGATCGCCACCTCAGTACGGGTAGGCAATGGCGCCTTCGGCGTCGCAGTCGACTCCGCCGGACACACCGCCTATGTCGCGAACACCGGTTCCAACTCCGTGTCGCTGGTCGATACCGGCAGCCGTACGGTCACAACCACCATCGCTGTAGGACGCCACCCGGTGGGTGTTGCCGTTGACCCATCGACCCGGACCGTTTACGTGACCAATTATGACGACTCCTCGGTGTCGGTCATCGACACCGCCAACGGCACGGTCATCGCCAGAATCACAGTCGGCAGCCATCCGGGTGGAGTAGTGGTCGACCCGGATGCCCGGATCGCCTACGTCACCAACGGTGATAGCGCATCGGTGTCGGTCATCGACGTGACAACGCATGCCGTGACCGCGACGGTGCCTACCGGAAAAGGTCCAAGCCGCGTAGCCATCGACCGGACCGCTCACCGCTTGTTTGTCACCACTGCCGATCCAACGGTGACGGTTGTCGATACCACGAACCGAACTGTCATCGGTTCCGTCGCACTTCGCGGCCGCCCGGCAGGCATCGCAATCGATACCGGATCGCACACCGCCTATATCGCAAGCGGCGACGATGCATCGGTGTCCTTCGTCGACACCAACAGTCTCAGCGTCATCGCCAGCGTCCCCGTAGGGCAACGCCCCGCGGGTGTGGCGGTGGACCCGCCGACGAACACCGCGTACGTGGCCAACTACAGCGGTGCGTCCGTGTCGGTGATCGACACCACCAAACGCATCGCCACCGGAATCCTTGCCGTCGGAAACAATCCGCTCGCCATCGCAGTCGACCCAACCACGCACTTCGCCTACGTCAGCAGCGACCTTAACCATGGCTCGTTGACAGTGATCGAACGCTGACGTCGGGGCGCTGACGGGTGGATTTCATCGCACACCGGTGGATCTTCACTCGGCGCTCTGGCTTGCCGTCTACGACCGCATTGTAAGTTCGTTCGGGCGGATCGCCTGCGCCGTCAAGTGATTCGGTTTGAAGTCCCGTCCGGGCGACGAGGACAGCCGCAACTCGACCCACCAGAGGAACTCGCGAGAGGAAGCCTATGAGAACGATCGCAAACCGCCACGCGGCAATCGCCGGCCTGGCCGCCGTCGCGCTAATCGCTGTGGGCTGCAGCAATGGCAAGAGCCTCGACGCGTCGGCACCGCCTCAGGTCGGGGTGAGCGCCACCTCCACGTCGAAAGCCCCGGCGCCGCCCACCGAGGTGAAGCTGATAGGGGAGCGCGACGTCGAGGTGACTCTGACCGGCCCGATCGCGGTCAAGTACTCGTCGGCAACCGAGGATCAGAAGAAGGCACTCGGCAAGCCGCTCACGGGTGACCGCAACGCGGGGACGCGGGACAGCGGCGTGGTGTTCCAGCAATTCCAGGGCGGCGCGATCACCGCTAGGAACGGCGCGGCCGGCACGCCCGCCTACATCATCGTGGGCAAGATCCGGGAGGCCTGGAATGTCCCACGCGGCCCGGACGGCACGCCGGCGGTCACCGGCACTAACGGTTCGGCAGGTCCGCTGGGCTTGCCCACCAGTGACGTGAACGCCGTCGGCGACCTGCAGGTGTCGACCTTCGAGCACGGCAAGATCGAGTACAACCCGGCGACCGGCCAGGTCGCGGTGACGGTAAACAACAAGGTCGTGCCATCCGGGCTCTAGCTCGAACGGGGGACAGCGCCCTCGCCGCTACCGCACATCGCCACTGGACGGATCGCATGGAGGTTTCCACTGGCCGCAATCGGGGGCCAGGACGTCGTTGACGTCGACTTCGAGCCCGCCGACCTCGGCCCGGGATTGGCCGACTCATCCCACAATCGCCCGCGCAGCGCGCTCGGCGATGAGCATCACCGGCGCGTTCGTGTTGCCGGAGATGATGGTGGGTATAGCCGACGCATCGACGACTCGAAGGCCGGCAACGCGGTACACGCGGCAGTCGGTGTCGAGCACCGTGGCAGCCGAATGCGGCCGCCCGCGAGCGTCAAAAGCTCCCATCGCGCAGGTACCCACCGGGTGGAAAATAGTCGTACCGAGTTCGCCGGCCGCCTTCTGCAGCGCTTCATCGCTCACCACCTGCGGCCCCGGAAGAAACTCCTGCGGGCGGTAGCGGGCGAGAGCCGGCGCCGCCATGATCTGCCGGGTCATCCGGAGGCCCCGCACGGCGATTTGACGATCGGCGTCAGTCGACAGGTAGTTGCAGAAGATTTTCGGATAGATGAGGGGATCTGCACTGGCCATCCGCACATGGCCTCGCGAGGTGGGTCGCAAATTACAGACCGAGGGAGTGATCGCTCCAAAGGGGTGCAGGGGTTCGCCGAACTTCGGCAACGACAAGGGCTGCACGTGCCACTCGAGATCGGCACTTCCCAGCGCGGGGTCGCTCTTGGCGAAAGCCCCCAGAGTAGAAGGCGGCATCGTCATGGGCCCTGACCGCAACAGCAGGTACTGAAGTCCCATGCCCGCACGAGTGATCCAGTTCCGGTACAGGGTGTTGACGGTCGGGGCGCCCCGGACCCGGTAGACCGTTCGAAGCTGGAGGTGATCCTGAAGGTTTTCGCCCACTCCTGGCAGGTCGACGTCCACCGGCACTTGATGCTGGGCGAGCAGGCCGGCTGGGCCGAGACCCGAGACCTGCATCAGATGCGGCGAGCCAATAGCCCCGGCGCTCAAGATCACCTCGCGATGGGCTCGGACGTCGACAATGTGGCCGGCTTTGAGCAACCGCACCCCGATGACGCGGCGCTGGGCCGTCGTCCACGCACCGCGACGCTGGTCCTCGTGGACCTGGTCGTCCATCAGAAGCCGCAACGCCTGAGTTTGCGTGTAGACCGTGAGATTCGGCCGGTGGGTGATGGGATGCAAGAAGGCATCGGCCATCGACCAGCGCCGGCCGCGCCGTTGGTTGACGTGAAAGTACGCACAGCCGGCGTTGTCGCCCTGGTTGAATTCATCGATCGGGGAGATGCCCACCTGGGCGGCGGCGGCTTGCCAGGCGTCCAGGATCTTCCAGCGCACCCGCGGTAACTCGACGCGGATCTCACCACCGGCGCCGTGCCAGTCGTCGGCTCCGCCGTAGTAGTTTTCCAATTCTCTGTAGATTGCCAGTGTCTCGCCGGGACTGTCCGGGCCACCCCAGAGCCAGCGCTCGTCACCGGTGGCCTGTGCCCAAAGCTCGTAGTCACTTGCCTGTCCGCGCATGTGGATCATCGCGTTGATCGAAGAGCAGCCGCCGATCACCCGGCCCCGCGCGTAGTGAATGCTGCGGCCGGCAAGGCCAGGGTCGGCCTCGGTCGTGAAGCACCAGTCGGTGCGAGGGTTGGCGATCGTATACAGATAGCCCACCGGCACCTTGATCCAGAACCAGTCGTCTTGCCCGCCGGCCTCGATCAAGAGGACACGGCGATCAGGGTTGGCGCTGAGCCGATTGGCGAGCAGGCAGCCTGCGCTGCCTGCTCCCACGATGATGAAGTCGAATTCGGGGTCCGGGCTCATTCCGGTATCGGTCCTCCACAGCTTTGGATGCGAGTCCTAGTGTGCCCGATGACCACCAGATCTCGTCGAGGAATGATTGGCCTTGGTCGATAAGCGAGAACCGTTGAGCGGCAGGGCAGTACACAGTAGCCTCGCTGGTAGACCCGATTCGTGCATATTCCTCCGGCGCCGCCGGACGGCGCCGGGCTGCGTGCTCTAGTGGTGGATCACGGGCCCCGGAATTGGCCTTATCTGCTCGACCAGAATGTCTGCGTGACCGGCGTGGCGGGCGATCTCTGCGATGAGACCGAGGTAGACGAAGCGCAGGTTCACTGCACCGACGAGGCTGTGGTCAGCGGTGTCGTCAAGGTCTTGGCGGGCGGCGATGTCATCGGAGATCGCGCATGCAGCTTGGTATTCAGCCACAACTTCGCGCAGAGTTTCGCCATCGCCGACGTAGAAGCTCGCGTCACCCCCGACGGCTTGGCCCGTGCAGTCGTCAACGTGCCAGCCAGCCAGGGTGCGTTGAAACCAAATCCGTTCCGCTGCAGCGCAATGCTTCACCAATGAGAGCGGTGTCGTTAGCGACGGCACCCAGCGCATGCGGGCCTCGGCGTCGGACAGACCGCCGACCGCGGCCACGCGCTGTGAGCGATGGAGTTGCAAGGTGTCCTGCAGCAGTTGCCTTTCGGAGCCGGTGAATGGGCGGCCTGGAGTCAATGCGGCGGTCGTCCGTCCTTCTTTCGAGTGATGTCTCGGTCCGGATAAACCGGAACTAGGGGTGGGGTCGGCGGGCTGCGCTCGACGATCCGCAAAGGGGCAATCGGGTATACGACAAGCGTGGCGACAGAGCCACGACGAAAGGTCGGCGACGATCGCGCGTCAGAGTCTGGCGACGTCTACTCGTCGGGGGGAGGCAGATCGCTACGGCGCGCAAATGCATCCCGAATTATCGGAATGAGTCCGCGACGCGAACTCGAATGATACACAGGGAACTTACAACTGCGGAGCAGCTCACCGATCCCGGACGTTTACGGGATAGCGCTCGCTAGCTCCCTAGCGCCCGCCGCGAGAGGAACAACACCAGCAGGATGATCAGCACCCAATTGCTGACCGCGTGCGCGGCCGCGGACCTGGCGACCGCAAGTCGTCTCACCTGATCAACACGGTCACGGCTGGCTGATATCTGATCTCCAAGGTTGTCGGCCCATTCGTCGCGTCGCCGCTCATTCTCCATACGCACGCGTTCACGTTCTCCTAGCACTTTCGCCCACGCTTCGGGGTCCTCATCCCTATTGGCGGGCAACGCAGGGTAGGGCAGACGTTCATACTGGGGTACTTCTCGCGCCGTCTCCAGCTCTGGGCCAAGTGCCGCAACGGCACGCAAGTACACCATCAGGAAATACAGTCCGCTAATGGTCAGCGCCAAGCAAGCCGCGATCGGAATTCCCGCCCAAAAATGGGTCATCCCAAAGGCGACTTGCCTCGTCACTTTTCGGCGAAGACCTTGCCGTTCGGCCCGATCGCGAAACGCCAACTCTTCGGCATGGGCTAACCACGGAACCACAGCGGCCGCCAGAATCGGCACCGCAAGCCCCACCATTTTCCAGATAAACCCGCTCTGCCCCGTCTGTGCGAGGGTAACGTTGCCGCTATTGCCCAGCATCCGCCACCAACCCCAACCAAGTAGCGGAAATACGTTCACGAGCGCGACGTAGACAGCAATCACCACGGTGAGCTGGCCAACGGCCGCCGGGACCATCCACCAGCGGATCGCCATAACTGTGCGGCGATAATCCTGGCGGAGACGTTCGTGACGAACCACGCTTTGAAGCGACCACACCAGACTCACGCCAATGAATACCACAACGGCGGCAGTCAGGATGGTCGCCAATCTTCCGTGTATCACGCCCCTCATCTTGACAAATTGCGACCGACAACGTTATCCACCACCCCTGCGCGGCAACTGAAATCGGCGGGACGAGCGTTGGCCGGCAAGGGGACCGCGATGATTCGTCAGATGCAATATGCAGTACTCCGCTGGTAACCCGCCATATTCGTTCCGCCGTATTCTTCCGGTAGGAATCGCCCGTCTCCCGCTGGGCGGTGGGGGACGCCCCTTGTCCGCATGGGCGGGCCGTCGCCCGACGTGATTTTGACGGTGCTTGCAATTATCGTGCCCTCGGGAGCCGCGACCAGCGCGCAGCTTGGCGCCGCCATCACGTTCGTCATCGGAATGCTTGCGGTTGTCGAGATCATTCTTGTGAGCTATCTGATCACGCCGGTGAAAACCAAGGCGGTGCTCGGACTGTTGCATGACTGGGCCGTCAGTCAACGTCGGAAGCTCCTGGTGGCTACCTTCGCATGATTGGGATCATGCTGGTGGCGACGGGGGTGGGCGCCACCTGACCGACAACGAAGGTCAGGAATCCCGTGTATCCGTTATGCTGCCGATAATCCGGCACTCGGTGCGCAGTTCACTTGCAAATAAGCTTGGCAGAGGACGGCTTTCAGCCTTGGTCAGATTTAAGTCCGCCAGTGGAGCTACAGCTGCGATCGTGCTTCTCGTCGCCAGCACCCCGACCTCGGCCTGCGGCCATCGGCCCTCACCCAACACGACCGCTTCCATCAGCTCAAGCTCGACGCCCCCCGCGGCTGCGGCCGCGCAGAGCGACGCATTGACGTTGGCCGGCAGACCTTTCCCGCTGCACGACGTCCAATGCCGCAAGATGGGTGGCGCGGTGCTCGTCACGGCAAGAACGCAATCCGATGAGAGTGTCATCGTCGACGCCGCGGGCGGCAAGGTCGAAACTCTCGACTTCACCGCCGACGGTATCGCCTACTTGTGGGAGCCGACATCGACCGGGGGAGCTCCGGTCCCAACGCTGACGCAAGACGGTGACAAGTACACGGTGGCTGGCAGGATCAAACAACTTCACGACTACACCAAGCTCAGTGATTTCACGTTCAGAGCGACCTGCCCGCATTGAGCGTTTTCGACCATGCGTGACGAAGAACTTGATACTAAACCACATTACTGGGGTTCGAATTTATGGGTGATGTGTGGTGTCACCCGCCTGGTGTTAGCACGCATGGAAGATGTTGCGGACGACGAGCGCCGCGATGGCAAAGGTTCCGCGCTCGGCTCACTGAAATTCCCGTTCGATGGCGAAGGTGTCGGTTGAGTCGGCGTGCATTCGGGTGATGGCGGCAGACTCCTCGCGCAGCAACCGCGCGGACGCAATGTCTAGCCCCATCCAGGCCGCCGCAACGGCGATCGTTAAGGCGCCGTGAACCCGCGCTTTGGCCATATTTATCCGAATCGGGCAGGCGGGGGCACTTCGAGTGCGGCCTTGATTCATCTAGTAATGGCGCCCCCCCTTTTACCCGACATAATGTCGCTTATCGGCACAAACCGATATCCGGTGACCGTCGATTGAAACATGACAATCCCTGGAACCACAGCGTTTGTCCCCTGATGGCACCGCAGGCATGTCCTGGCAACCCCTGACGGACGGTCGGTCGATCGCCACTCGAGGAACCGGTCATCGGGTTGGCCAGTCGCGCATGCAACGGGGTCGTCGCCTTACCTCTTCCGCCTTCCCGGCGGGACGCGTACTAATACGTCACGGTGACGAATCGCAATGGGCACCACGCCGTTTCCGAATCTCAGCCTGGCAAGGCCACGGGCCATCGCTCAGCATTTCCGTAGCGTCGAGCTTCACGATCCAATCCCCCCGCCGTCACGGCAATGACTCGGGTGCCGGCCGCCCAATAACCGACCCCAGCCCCTGGCCCATCCCATCCCCACCTCCCCGCCCATCGCCGGCAATACGTCACTGTGACGAATCACTGTGCGGCGCAGGGCTATTGGGACATCGCGCTGACCGGCGAGTTCACCACCGCTTGGGTCGCGTGCGGCGATGCGTGTCGGTCGACCAGAGATGGCCGCAGTCCGAGCACTGCAGGTGCACCAGCGTGCCCTTGTTGCTGAGGAGATATTGCCAGTGCGTATCGCAATTGCGACTACTTCGGCAATCACCGCATTTCGCGCGGTGATCGCAGTGCGGGCAAGGCAACCATGCGCGGCGGGCACGGTCGGCGGTCGGATCAATCGGTAGCACGAGCAGTCGTCCGTTCGGGCAGCACGCCGGCGCGGACCAACTCGTCGTATACCCGTTGCTGCTCCTCGTCGAGGTTCGAGTACAGCATTTCGTAGGCCCGCCGTTCCTCGCTAAGCACGGCAATGGGGTCCCAATCGTCACCCATCGCTTCGAACATTGCGCTGCGCCTACGCGCCTCGTCGAACGTCAGGTCATAAGCAAAGTCGAGGTCGGCCATCGCGCTCCCAGCCATTAGATACGCAAACGAACGGCCAGAATGACCCGATTGACCGTGCTCGGGCTATGACCTACGTCACCCTCGCCGGTTGATGTTCGTCACACTCGGTGCCGACAAAGCCGACCCCGATCGATGACCGAGGGCCGACAAAGGGAACGACAGGGTTGTCCGGCCGTCGCACGCCCAAACCGTCCCGCGGATCCCCTTCCGTCTTCCCCGCCCATCGCCGACAATACGTCACTGTGACGAATCACTGTGCGGCGCAGGATGATTGACGGCGCATCATCGAATGATTGCTCGGCCCCGTGTCCCGCCGGATCGTTTCTCACGCACTCGCGTGCCGGTACCGCGCAAGCCGCCGCAGCGCCTGCGCCGACGCGCACCCCGACATAGGCTGTAGTGCGCTGTCGAGTCGGGCCCGGACGGCGTCGATGTCGAGATCCATCCCGATCGCCACCAGACAATTGGCCGCGGCTCCGCGAGGCGCCTCCCCGAGGTGGATTCCGCTACCCACCAGGTTGACGACATAGTCGTGGATGGTCGTGCGGTGCCGCACTGCCACAACGCCTTTCAGCCTGAACACCTGCGCCGGTGGATCTTCGAGAAGGTCGAGCAGGGCGTCAGGGTCGACGCAACCAGTGCGACTGACGGTGACGGCATCGGCATGGACATGGTCGTGCTCGTGCTCGTGCTCGCGGACCAGATCCAAAAACGAGAGCTGCCCAACCGGCCCGGCTGTGGCGGACGCGTCGAAGAGTAGCTGAGGATCTATTCGGCCACCCGTCGTGCCTACGACATGTATGCGCGGGTTACGTTGCGCCGCCCGTTGAGTGACGCGTTGCACCACCGCCGACCGCTCCGTCTCCGGCACGAGGTCAAGCTTGTTGACGACAATCAGCGACACCGCACCGTAGCGCACCGGCGGCAGACTGCCGCAGTCGACGGTGTTGAAGTGGTTTACTGCGTCGACGACGTCGACAAGCCCGCCCACTCGGACCCCGCGGATCTCGCTGAAGCCGATGAGCCGCGCGATTGCTACCGGGTCGGCCAGACCGCTGGCCTCGACGAGGATGGCATCGAGGCGCCGAGCCGGGTCGGCGAGCTTGACGAGCGCGTCGTCGAGCCCACGACCGTCGGGCAGACAACAGATGCATCCTCCGGCGATCGAGGCCGGCTCGTCGACCTGGCCGGCCACCAGACCTGCATCGATGTTGATATCGCCGAAGTCGTTGACCACCACACCGATTCGAGTGCCAGGATGGCGTAGCAGGTGGTTGAGCAACGTCGTCTTGCCGGCTCCGAGATGACCAGTGAGCGCGATGACGGGTATCGCAGCAGCCAAGCCTCACCCTCCACATCAACATCCGGACATCCGATGCTAACCGGCGCAACATGCACGGTCTGTCGCCTGGGCTTCGGCGCCGGATAGCCCCTGCCCCGGCCCGCGGCCCATACTTTCGCCACTGTTGCGGAATATGTGGTCGCGCAACCGGATGCGCCCGATCAGTCCCCGGGCGCCGACCAGTGCACCACCTTCATGGCGGTCATCTCGTCGAGCAGTTCGGGCCCGAAGCCGAAGCCCGTGCCGCTGGCACGGCGCGGCTCGGAGGCTCCGCCGGGCGCACCGCCGAAGACGGAGTTGACCTTCACCGTGCCCACCGGAAGGCTGCGCCACGCCTCCTGGGCATGCGCCATGCTCCCGGTGAGCACCGTGGCGGCCAGGCCGTAGCGATCATTGGCGGCTTCGGCCAGCGCCGCTGCGAAGTCCGGCACCACCCGCACCGGTGCGATCGGACCGAACGTTTCTTCGCGCATGACCAGCATTTCGGCTGTGCAGTCACTCAAGACCGTCGGCGGGTAGAACGAGCCCGGCCCGGGCTGCGGCTCGCCACCGACCAGGACGTGGGCCCCGGCGCGGGTGGCGTCTTCGACATGCGCGTGGACGTGTTCACGATGACGCTCGTCGACCAGCGGCCCGATGCGGTCCGCCCACGAGATCGCCTCGTCGATCAGTGCGTTGAGAAAAGCATCGGCGATCGATTGCACGACGTAGACCCGCTCGACCGAGACGCAGATCTGTCCGGCGTTCGCGAAGGCGCCCAGCGCGGCCTGGCCGGCCGCCCAGGCCGGGTCCACGTCGGCGTCGACGATCAACGCGTCGTTTCCGCCATTCTCCAGCAGCGCCTTGGCGCCCCGTTCGGCACAGGCGCGCGCGATCTCCCGGCCGGTCGCACTGCTGCCCACGTGCGCGACGACGTCGACCAACTCCGCAGCCGCCAAGCGTTCCCCGACGGTCCCGTCGCCGTCCACAATCTCGAGTACGCCATCGGGCAGCCGGGCAGCCAGCTGTTCGGCGAAGCGCCGGCCTGTTTGCGGTGAGCGCTCGCTGGGCTTATGTACCACGGTGTTTCCAGCCACGAGGGCCGCGCCAAGCAGCCCGGCGGCCACGGCGACGGGATCGTTCCACGGCGTGATCACCGCGACCACGCCACGCGGTTGGGGAACCATCAGGTCCGTTGCGGACCATCCGCCTTGCAGAGCGTGACCGCGGTGGAGCGGCCCAAGCTGGGCGTACTGCAGCAGCGTGTCGATTCCGGCGTCCACGCCGCCGCGCGCGTCGCCGCGCAGCTTGCCGGTTTCCCGCTCGTTCAGTTCGGCGAGTTCATCGGCGGCGGCGCGGACGTCATCGGCGGCGGCCGCGATCGCGGCGGCCCGTTCAGCCGGCGGCGTGCGCGCCCACCCGCCGGCCGCCGCCGCGGCGCGCCTGATCGCCTCATCACAGTCGGCAGGCTCGGTGATCGGCACCTGCGTGACGGTGTCACCGGTGCGCGGATCCAGGACGCTGATGATTTTGGTAAGGGCTGAGGCCACGACAGCGGATACCCTGTACCCGGCCCGACCAATCGGGCGCCCCGAAGCGGCCCTGGCCAGCGGCTTGAAGCCGCCTCGCGACAGATTCCCGGTCCTGTATGGTCAGCGTGTTCGCCGGCGCAAGGGATAGAGGGTCTCGATGGCAGATAGCCTCCCCGACAAGACCTTTACCTCACGACAGGTGGTCGATCCCGGCCTGCGCAAGGTGGCCCGATTCCTGCCTCGCGGATACGCCCTGCACCGCGGTCTCAAGGTCCAGCGGACGATCATGAACCTCTTCAGTAGCACGGGGCGGCTGCGGGACGTACCGGTCGCCACGGTCGACGAGCACGTCACCGTACGCCTGCATCGTCCGATCAACGCTCCCCACCGTGCGCCGGCACTGCTCTGGGTCCATGGCGGCGGCACCATCATGGGCCACGCCGCCCAGGACGACAAATACCTGCGCAAGCTGTCGCGCCGGACGGGCGTAGCGATCGCGGCCGTGGAGCACCGCTTGGCACCCGAGCACCCGTACCCGATCCCGATTGAAGACTGCTACGCGGCGCTGCTGTGGCTCGCGCGCCAGCCGTGGGTGGATCCGGATCGGATCGCTGTCGGAGGGGCCAGCGCCGGCGGGCACTTCGCGGCGGCGCTGGCGCAACGGGCCCACGACCGCAACGACGTCAAACTCGCCTACCAGATGCTGGTTTATCCCATGCTGGATGATCGCACCGGCGTCAACGAGGCCGGCCAGCGGCGCATCATGTGGACGGCAACCGACAACCAAATGGCGTGGCGCTGGTACCTCAACGGCGCCGACCCCACACAGGCCGTCCCGGCTCGTCGAGACGATTTGTCCGGCCTGCCGCCGGCGTGGATCGGGGTCGGGACATTGGACCTCTTCTATGCGGAATGCCTGCAATACGCCCGGCGCCTGCGCGAGGCGGGTGTTCCCGTGCACGAAGAGATTGCCCCCGGCGCCTTTCACGCGTTCGACCAGATCGCGGACAAGGCGCCGGTGTCGGTGAACTTTTTCGCCAGTCAGTGCGACCACCTTCGCGGCGCCCTCGTCACACCTCGCGCCTAGCCGCGGTCGTCGACAGCTCCCCTGCATGACCGATATATCCCCCTTGTGCGGCAACGTGTTTCAACAGAAGGCGACGGGCCCACGGTTCGCCCCGCACGTCAGGCCAGCCCAGGAGGGAACGACGCCCGCCACGGGCCCGGAGGCGCGGGACCCGAAATTCGCCGCCCGTTTTGACTGCAAAGTGTGCAGAATGTGCAACTATGGAGGCCGTGGTCGCCAACCAGATGGGCCTGCGTGAGCGCCGACGCCGCCAAACCAGCGCGGACATCCGCGACGCCGCGGTGCGCCTGACGGTGGAACGCGGATACGACAAGGTCACCATCGACGAGATCTGCGCCGAAGCCGGAATATCGACCCGCACCTTCTTCAACTACTTCCCCAACAAAGAGTCCGCGATCGCCTACGGCCCCTCAGACATCCCCCCCGAACTAGTGGCGGATTTCGTCGCTGCAGGCCCGGCCCCCTATTCGGTCGTCCTGGCCGAACTGATCGCCCTGGCCGCGCACCACCTTCGCGACGTGCCTCCGCGGCGCGAACACGCGGCCCACATGCTGGAACTCGCTAAGACCTCGCCGGCAGTGTTGGCCGCATTCCTCGCCGATCTCGAGCGGTTCCAGAATCACCTGACCGATGTGGTCGCCCGCCGCCAGGGCATGCGCCCGGACGACGAGATCGTCGCGTTGATCGCCGCGCTGGCCCTGACCGCGGTGCGCTCGGGCATCGAGCGCTGGTCGAAGGGCGAGGAGGCCGGTGACGACGACACGCCGATGCCGCACGTCGAGCGTGCCGCCGCGCTGGTCAACAGCATCTTCAACGAGTGATTTGAAACACTGAGAGCAATTGTTGCATGGTGTGCAACATATGCACAGTATGTACTATGCTCTCTTTGCGGTACTCGAGAACGCCTCCGCGTCACGAGGCGCGCGTCGCCACTGGGGGCGGCGACCGGTGTTCTCGGGTTGCCGTTGCCCTGAGACCGTCAAACCTGGTGACCGTCGAAACCGTTGCGGTGCACCGTAAGTCGTTGCGCACAAACTGACCACATCATGATCGGATGATGAGGAGGGACTCTCCCAGGTGCAGATATCGAAGGTTGTACGCAACGCGTGGTTGCCGCTGCTGATCGTCGCGGTCCTGGTGGTTGGCGGCTTCGCCGTGGCCCGGGTCAAGTCGTTCTTTGGAGCCCACGACACGGGCGTCATGACGAGCCCGCGGCTGGATGACTCCAAGCCCTTCAAGCCAAAGGTCGTCAAGTACGAGGTCTTCGGCTCGGCCCGCACCGCCAACGTGAATTACCTGGACCTGTCCTCTGATCCGAAGCGGGTCGACAATGCGACCTTGCCCTGGACGCTAGTGCTCAGCACGACCGCCCCCTCCGTCTTCCCGAACCTATCGGCGCAAAGCGACGGTGATTCCCTCGGTTGTCGCATCACCATCGACGACGAAGTCAAGGCCGAGAACATGACCGACCGCGTGCACGCCCTGACCTTCTGCTTGGTGAAATCCGCATGAGCGCACACGTTGACGACGCCCGCACCGACACCATCCCCGTGGCCCAAGAACCGGTGCGGGAAAAGATTCCGCGGATCATCCGGACGTTCGCCGTCCCCATCATCCTCGGCTGGATCGCGCTCATCGCGGTGCTCAACGTCGTCGTCCCCCAGTTGGACGAGGTCGGGAAGATGCGCTCGGTGGAGATGACCCCCGACGATGCGCAGTCGGTTGTCGCGACCAAGCGGATGGGCGCGATCTTCAACGAGTACAAGTCGAACAGCTCGGTCATGATCGTGCTCGAGGGCCAAAATCCTCTCGGCGCCGACGCCCACGCCTACTACGACCAGATGGTCAAGAAGCTCGACGCCGACACCAAACACGTTGAGCACGTGCAGGATATGTGGAGCGATCCACTGACCGGGGCGGGCGCGCAGAGCAACGACGGCAAGGCCGCCTACGTCCAGGTGTATCTGGCCGGTAACCAGGGCGAAGCCCTGGCCAACGAATCCGTCGAGTCGGTGCAAAACATCGTCAAGAGCTTGTCCCCGCCCAAAGGGGTGAAGGCCTACGTCACCGGGCCCGCCGCGCTGTCGGCCGACCAGCACACCGCCGGCGACCGCAGCCTGCAGCTCATCACCGCGGCAACGTTCACGGTCATCATCGGAATGCTGCTGCTGGTCTACCGGTCGGTCGTCACCGTGCTACTCACGTTGTTGATGGTGGTCTTCGAACTCTCGGCCGCCCGCGGGATGGTCGCATTCCTGGGCTATTACAAGATCATTGGGCTTTCGACGTTCGCCACCAACCTGTTGGTCACGTTGGCGATCGCGGCCGCCACCGACTATGCGATCTTCTTGATCGGCCGATATCAGGAAGCCCGCGCCGTGGGTGAATCACGCGAGGACGCGTACTACACCATGTACAAGGGCACCGCACATGTGGTGCTCGGGTCGGGCCTGACCATCGCCGGCGCGACCTTCTGCCTGCACTTCACCAACCTTCCCTATTTCCAGACGCTGGGCATCCCGTTGGCCATCGGCATGGTTGTGGTCGTGGCGGCCGCGTTGACGCTCGGTCCGGCGGTGATTTCGGTGGCGACGCGTTTCCGCAAGACGCTCGAACCCAAGCGCACTCAACGGATTCGCGGTTGGCGCAAGATCGGCGCGCTCGTGGTCCGCTGGCCCGGGCCAATCCTGGTCCTGACGATCGGGATCGCCCTCGTCGGGTTGCTGACCTTGCCGGGGTACCGCACCAACTACAACGACCGCAACTACCTGCCCGCCGATCTCCCCGCGAACGAGGGTTACGCGGCGGCGGACCGGCACTTCTCGCAGGCGCGGATGAATCCTGAAGTGCTGATGATCGAAAGTGACCACGATCTGCGCAACTCCGCGGATTTCTTGGTCATCGACAAGATCGCCAAAACGGTCTTCCGGGTGCCGGGAATCGGCCGCGTGCAAGCCATCACGCGGCCCCAGGGCACGCCGATCGAGCACACCTCGATCCCGTTCCAGATCAGCATGCAGGGCGTCACCCAGCAGATGAACCAGAAGTATCAGGAAGACCAGATGGCCGACATGCTGCATCAGGCCGACATGATGCAGACGACCATCGACAGCATGGAAAAGATGTCGAGCATCACCGCGCAGATGGCCAACGACATGCACCAGATGGTCAAGAAGATGCACGACATGACCATCGACATCAACGAATTACGCCAGCACATGGCTGATTTCGAGGACTTCTTCCGGCCCATCCGCAGCTATCTCTATTGGGAACGGCACTGCTATGACATCCCGGTGTGCTGGTCGCTGAGATCCGTCTTCGACGGCCTCGACGGCATCGACATCATGACCGACGACATCGAGAGCCTGCTGCCGATCATGGATCATCTCGACACACTGATGCCTCAGATGGTGGCGCTGATGCCGTCGATGATCGAGAACATGAAGGCCATGAAAACGACGATGCTGACCATGTATGCGACCCAGAAGGGCCTCCAGGATCAGCAGAACGAGGCGCAGAAGAACTCGAATGCGATGGGCAAGGCGTTCGATGCCTCCAAGAACGACGACTCGTTCTACTTGCCGCCGGAGACCTTCAACAACGCCGAGTTCAAGAAGGGGATGAAGAACTTCATCTCCCCCGACGGCCATGCGGTGCGCTTCATCATCAGCCATGACGGCGATCCGATGTCCGCCGAAGGCATTTCGCACATCGGCGCCATCAAGAAGGCCGCCTATGAGGCGCTCAAGGGCACGCCGCTGGAGGGCTCGAAGATCTATCTGGCGGGCACGGCGTCGATCTACAAAGACCTCAGTGACGGCAACACCTATGACTTGTTGATCGCCGGGATCTCTTCGCTGTGCTTGATTTTCATCATCATGCTGCTCATCACCCGCGGCGTGGTAGCGTCGGCCGTCATCGTGGGCACCGTACTGCTGTCGTTGGGCGCGTCGTTCGGCCTGTCGGTGTTGATCTGGCAGCACCTCATCGGCATCGAGCTGCACTGGATGGTGCTCGCGATGTCGGTCATCATCCTGCTTGCGGTGGGCGCGGACTACAACTTGTTGTTGGTGGCGCGGTTCAAGGAGGAGATCCACGCCGGTCTGAACACCGGGATCATCCGATCGATGGGCGGTACCGGCTCGGTCGTCACCTCGGCGGGCCTGGTGTTCGCCTTCACGATGATGACGATGGCGGTCAGCGAGCTGACGGTCATCGGTCAGGTCGGTACCACCATCGGACTGGGTCTGTTGTTCGACACCCTGATCGTCCGGTCGTTGATGACGCCGTCAATCGCCGCGCTGCTGGGCAAATGGTTCTGGTGGCCCCAACGTGTGCGGCAACGCCCGGTTCCGTCGCCATGGCCCAAGCCGAGTGACGAGAAGGCGCCCGAGGAGACCGAATCCCTCGCTCCGGCTAGGTAACCCAGTCCGGCTGCCCGGCGGTGTCGACCGCGGAGAAGTCCTTGTGGCCCAGGCCGGCGGTGGTGCCGCCGTCGACGACGAACTCCGAGCCGGTCGAATAGCTCGATTCGTCGCTGGCCAGGTAGACGACGAGGTTGGAGACTTCCTTGGGCTGGGCAATGCGGCCCAGCGCGGTCTGGAAGATGTCTTCGGGGACCCACTCGGTCATCGGGGTTTTGATGAGCCCGGGGTGGATCGAGTTCACCCGAATTCCGCTGGGCCCCAACTCCAAAGCCGCCGACTTGGTCAGCCCCCGGACGGCGAATTTGGTGGCGGTGTACCCGTGGCAGGCGATGGTGCCGGCGATCCCCTCGATAGAGGAGATGTTGATGATCGATCCCCGTCCGGCTTCTTTCATCGGCTTCACTACGGCGCGGATGCCCAGGAACACGCCTGTCAGGTTGATGTCGAGGATGCGCTGCCACTCCGAGAGCGCGTAGTCCTCGAAGGTGCCGATGTTGATGATGCCCGCGTTGTTGACGAGGATGTCGATGCCGCCGAACTCGCTGAGGGCGGTGGCTACCGCGGCGTCCCAATCCTCGGGCTTCGTCACGTCGAGGTGCAGGTAGCGGGCCGGGTCACCGACCTCGGCGGCGACGGCCTTGCCCTCCTCATCGAGGATGTCACCGAAGACCACCTTGGCCCCCTCGGACACCAGCGTCCGCACGTGCGAGGCGCCCATTCCCCGCGCACCCCCGCTGATGAGCGCGACCTTCCCGGCTAACCGTTCTGCCACTGCCATTCTCCTGTCGTGTCCGTAGTGCTAAGCACCATACGTACCGCAGGTGGTGTATGGCCAGAGCCGGAATTACTCCACGACGTCGAAGACCGCAGCGGCGGAGGTGACGGCCTTATCCGCGTTGCCCTCGTCGTGCAGCAGCATCCGCACGCCGACGCGTCCCGGCCCGCCCGCGTGCGCGGTGCCCTCGACGCGGAACGGACCCACCTTGCCGCGCGACATGAACATGACGTGCCAGCTGACCACCTGGAGCCTTCGCGTTCCGGCGACGCCGGCGGCAAGATCGATCGCCGCGGTTTCGAGGACGACGTGCTGCGGGCCGATGTGCAGCGCGGCGTCCGGGGAAGCCAGTTCGGTACTGAGCTCGGGCAGCACCCAGTGGCCGTCACCGCGCCTGCTCGCGCCGAACGCCTGCCACAGCGGCGGCAGGTCCGGCGAATCCTCGACCACCAGCTCCGTACCCGAAACATCCATCCGGTCCAGACCTTCCGGCGGGATGCCGATGATCGCCCCCTGCCCCTCGTTGAAGGCGATCACCCGATCCGGGTTGTCGGCGTCGACGATCTTGCATCGCCCATAGCCCATGGTGCGGCCCTGGTGCACGATGCCTGACTCGACGATCTCGACCCGGCTGACGTCGTAGCCGGGGTCGACGATCTGCACCGACGCGATGACCGGGTTGGGCACCGCGACCATGTCGGTCTGGCATCCCTCCGGGGAGGAAATGGCCAACGGCGCCACCATGATTCCCCCGGCCTCGTTGCGCATGTCGCGGCGGATGGTGACGGTGTCGTCGACCTCCCCAAGGTCCATCGAGGAGTGTTTGCGACCGATGTAGCGGTAGCTGAGCAGGCCGGTCCAGCGCCGGTACAGCTCGTCGCGGTAGGCGTCCGAGTCTCCCGCCAACTCCCGGATGTCACGAAGTCGATCGCTCAATTCCGGCCTCCTTCAGGCTTTTCCGTGCCGCACCTGGTTGAACGGCACGCCGCGGTCGGCGGCGTACTCGCGCGGGAAGTTCAGCACCCGCTCGCCGATCACGTTGCGCGCCATCTCTGTGGTCCCGCCGCCGATGCTGGCGATCTGACGGCCCAGGTAGCGGGTGCCGATGTCGAGCAGCCCCGCCTCGTCGTCGACCACGGCCGCCGGGCCGGCGACAGCCAATGCGGTGTCGTTTTCGACGTCGTGCACTTCGGCCATGGACAGCCGGATGATCGATCCGGCGGCGGGTGGCAGGGATCCCTTGGTCACGGCGTGGAAGACATGCTCGCTGAGGTGTCGGTGCACGGCGCGATGGACCAGGGCCCTACCCACCATCTCGCGAACTCGTTCGCTGCCGAATTGGCTCGTCTTGTCGACCAGGAACAGCAGGTCCACCGAAATGTCCTCAGCTTCAGCTATTCCCGGCCCGCTGGTGTACTCCGAACCGTCGCCCATGCTTCGACGTTCGTGGTACAGCTGGCGCGAGGCCACCTCCCATCCCTTCCCCGGCTCCCCCACTACGGCGTCGTCGCCGACGTCGACGTCGTCGAAGAATTCCTCGCAGAACTCGACGGAGCCGTTAACCTGCTTGATGCGGTTGATCGTGACCCCGGGGTGCCGAAGCGGCACCAGAAACATCGTCAGCCCTTCGTGCTTGGGGACGCTCCAGTCGGTGCGGGCCAGGCACAGGCCGTAGTCGGCGGCGAACGCCCACGTGCTCCACGTCTTGGCGCCGTTGAGGATCCATCGCCCATCCCGGCGTTCGGCGCGAGTGAGGACGCCCGCAAGGTCCGATCCCCCGCTGGGTTCCGACAGCAACTGCACCAGCACTTCGTCGCCGCGCAGCGCAGCCGCGATGTGCGTGCGCTTCTGCTCCTCGCTGCCCGTGTCGAGGATCGTCGCGCAGCAGATGGCGAAGGACGGAACGTTGAGCATGAGCGGCGTCTCGTAGGCGAGGGCCTCGGCGTCGAACGCCTTCTTGTACTCGTAGCCCAGGCCGAGCCCGCCGTACTCGCGCGGGAAGCAGATGCCGGCGAATCCCCCGTCGTACAGCCTCTTCTGCAGTTCGCGGGCGCGCTGCCAGGAGGACAGTTCGTCGCGCTGCAGGACCATCGCGTCGCCGGAATCCAGCCGCGGGAGGTTGTCGGCCAGCCAGGCCTTGGCCCGGCGCCGAAAGTCTTCGACCGACTCGGACGTCACCGGATGGCCTCCCACTCGAGCCTCGACCTTGTGCTGGGCGACTGTACAGCACCGCTTCCGCGGCTGTACAGGTTTGCGCCCTACGACCGGTTCAGCTCCACCGCGGAGCGAATCAGCGCCTTCAATGCCTCTTCATCGACGGTGTCGCCCTCAGTGAAGTCAATCGCCCGCCGGGTGTTGCCGTCGAGACTGGAGTTGAACAGACCCGAGGGATCCTTGAGCGAGGCGCCCTTGGCGAAGGTCATCTTCACGACCTTCTTGTAGGTCTCGCCCGTACAGATCATTCCGTCGTGATACCAGACCGGAACACCCCGCCACTTCCACTCCTCGACCACGTCTGGGTCGGCGTCCTTGATGAGTTGCCTGATGCGGGCCAGCATCTCGCCGCGCCAATCCCCTAGTTCCTTGATCCTGGCGTCGATCAGCTCTGCGGGAGATTTGTCCTGGGAGTTGGCCATCGTGGCTCGCCCTTCCGATGTTGTCGCTCGACCGCCCCGTGCCCGACGCCGGAGGCGGAGGCCCGTAGTCTGCAGTACTCAGCATGACCGATACCCATCCCTTCGACGACGCCATCCGGCTGGAGACCGTCGACACCCACACCAGGCGCGGGCGCACCCATCCGGAATGGGCCAACATGGTCGGCCCCTTTGGCGGGATCACCGCCGCCATGATTCTGCACGCCATCGAGTCACACCCCGATCGCATCGGCGAGCCGCTGGCGCTCACCGTCAATTACGCCGCCCCCATCGCCGACGGCGACTTCGACGTCTCGCTGCGGACCGCGCGCACCAATCGCTCCAACCAGCACTGGATCGCCGAACTCAGCCAAGACGGTGACGTCAAGACCACGGCGACCGCGTTGTTCGCTATCCGCCGCGACAGTTGGGCCGACACCGAAAGCCGCCCACCGAGCGCGCCCGACCCTGAGCGGCTGCCCGCCACCGATCCGGGCCTCGTTCGCTGGACGACCCTCTATGACATGCGGTTCGCCGAAGGCCCCATGCCCGGCAAAGGCGGGCAGCCGAGCCCCTCGTCGACGACCACCGTGTGGGTGCGCGACGCCGCGCGGCGCCCCGTCGACTATCCGGC